>NZ_JARGEF010000376.1:0-5412 GCF_033794725.1 Streptomyces sp. ID05-39B
GCCCGGCGACTCCTGGGACAGGGCGTCCGGTGGCGCCCCGGCAGGTGCGGCGCCGTCGTGGCCGGGCGCGCAGTTCCCCGCGCCCCTGGTGGGCTGACGAGCCCGGCGACTCCTGGGACAGGACGTCCGGTGGCGCCCCGGCAGGTGCGGCGCCGTCGTGGCCGGGCGCGCAGTTCCCCGCGCCCCTGGTGGGCTGACGGGCCCGGCGACTCCTGGGCCAGAGGTCCCTGGTTTCGGCGCCGTTGGGTCAGGGGGTGTCCGGGGGGAACGGGGTGGCCTGGTGGTAGTACATGCGCCAGCCTGATTCCGGGGTCTGCCTGCGCCACAGTGAGGTTCGGTGGGCCCGGTGGCCGGCGAAGGCGGTGGTGTACGTGAGGTGGACCAGGCCGGGGGCCAGCAGCACGCCCCTGATCGCCGACGGCTCGTAGCGGGGGCCCGTCGGCGAGCTGCCGGAGTGGTCGGGGAGTTCGGCCACCGTCTCCGCGTACGTGTAGCGGCGGCCGGACGCGCCCACCTCGGTGAACTCGGGGTCGAGCAGGCGGACGGTCTCGGCGCGGGAGGCGCGCACGGCGGGGTCCATGAGGCTCAGTTCGCCCGCGACCGCCGCGGCCACGTCGTCGGAATCCTGGGTCACCCGCACATGATCGCGCATGGCCGGGCACCTCCCGCAACCGAGTGGTGCCGTCACCCCGTGGCGTCCACCAGGGCCAGCTCGTGCAGGCGGTCCGGCGGGCCGGGGCGGGCGTAGTACCAGCCCTGGGCCGTGTCGCAGCCCAGTATGCGCAGTTGTTCGGCCTGGGCGCCGGTCTCCACACCCTCGACGGTGACCGCGAGGTCCAGGCTGTGGGCGAGCGACACGATCCCCTCGACGATCTTGAGGTCGACGGGGTCCGCCGGGAACTGCTGCATGCTCTGGGTGAAGGAGCGGTCCAGCTTGAGGACGCTCACCGGCAGCCGGCGCAGGTTGGCGAGGTTGGAGTAACCGGTTCCGAAATCGTCCAGGGCGATGTCGACGCCCATCTCGGCCAGCCGGCGCAGCGGCTTGAGGAGGTCGTCGTCGGCGCCGATCAGAGCCGACTCGGTGACCTCCAGGCAGAGCGCCTCGGGCGAGACGCCGGCGCGTTCCAGGATGTCGACGGTGTCCTGCACCAGCCCGGGGTGGGTGAGCTGGCACGGCGAGAGGTTGACGTTGATGCGCAGCGGGCCCGGCTCGCCGCACCGCTCCCGCCAGTGGCCGACCTGGCGCACCGACTGCTCCAGGACCCAGCGGCCCAGCGGCACGATCAGCCCGGTGTGCTCGGCGAGCGGGATGAACCGGTCGGGGCCGAGCACACCGTGCTGAGGGTGCAGCCAGCGCACCAGGGCCTCGGCGCCGCGCACGCTGCCGTCGCCGAGGTGGACGAGCGGCTGGTACTCGATGAAGAACTCGCCCCGCTCCAGCGCGGCCGGCAGGGCCGTGGTCAGACCGTGGCGGGTGATGGCACGGGCGTCGGCCTCGGGGTCGGCCAGCTCGAAGCGGTTGCCGCCCGCCGACTTGGCCCGGTACATGGTGATGTCGGCGCTGCGCAGCACCTCGGCGGGGCTGCGCTCCCCCGCCGGGCCCTCCACGATGCCGATGCTGCCGCGCACGGTCAGTTCACGGCCCTCGATGCGCACGGGCGCGACCAGGGCGTTCATGATCCGGGTGGCGAGGTCGTCGACCTCGTGGTGGGTGTCGGGGCCGGTGGTCAGCGCCACGAACTCGTCGCCGCCGAGCCGGGCGACCATCTCGCCGGGCGCGGTCGCGCAGGACTGCAGGCGGTCGGCGACCTCGACGAGCAGCCGGTCGCCGGCCGCGTGCCCGAGGCTGTCGTTGATGGTCTTGAAGCCGTCCAGGTCCAGGTAGCACAGGCCGAAGCGCTGGCCCTCCCCGGCGGCCAGGACCTTCTCCAGGCGCTCGAAGAACAGGGTGCGGTTGGGCAGGCCGGTGAGCGCGTCGTGGGTGGCCTCGTAGCGCAGCCGGAGGTTGAGCAGCCGGCGCTCGGTGGTGTCCTCCATGAGCGCCAGCTGATACTGCGGCTGCCCGTCGGGGTCCCGCAGCAGCGAGACGGTCAGATTGGTCCACAGGACCGTTCCGTCAGGGCGGTAGAACGCCTTCTCTACGTGGTAGTGCTCGCGTTCGCCGCGCACCAGCTCGTCGTAGAGCCGCCAGACCTGGGGCGCGTCGTCGGCGTGCGTCCACTCGCTGACGTTGCGCCCGCGCACGGCCTGCTCGCCGCCGCCGAACATGCGCACCAACGCCCCGTTGACCTCAAGGATGTTGCCCTGCAGGTCGGCGATGCCGATTCCTATCGCGGCGCCCTCGAAGACCGCGCGGAAGCGGGCCTCGCTGGCGTGCAGCGCCTGCGCCACCACGCCCTGGGCCCGCAACGCGGCCTGGGCGATGGCCTCCTGCTCGGCAAGCGTGCGCTCGCGCAGCTCCTGGGCGAACCCGGCGGCCATGGCGTGCTGGAGCCGGGAGCAGCGGGTGCGCAGGTCCTCCTGGGGTCCGTCCTCGCCGCAGTAGAGCACCAGGTAGGCGTCGACGCAGTCCAGACTGCGGGCGAGGGCCTCCGGGTCGGTGCAGTGGGCGCCGACGAGGGCGGCCCCGACCGCCTTGGGGGTCTCCGCCTCGAAACTCCTGGCGCGCAGCGCCTCGCTCAGCCGCCGGGCCAGCGGCAGGAGTTGCTCCTCCAGCTCCGGCCGGGTCAGCGACGTGGAGGTGACCGGGAACACCGCCCGGCTCCAGATCGTCGCGAACCGCCGCAGTCTGTCCTCCGGACCGTCCGGCTCGGCGGTCACGAAGTGCGCCCCACGCCCGCGAAACCGGAGAAGGCATACGGATCCTCGTCCTCCGGTGCCGTGTCCGGCCGCCAGTGCGGCATCGGCACCAGTCCCGGTTCCACCATGTCGTACCCCTCGAAGAACCGCGCGATCTCGTCACGCGAGCGCATGACCAGCGGGTTGCGAATGTCCTTGTACACGTCCACCGCGCCCTCGGCCCGCCCGGGCGGCAGCGGGATTCCCTCGTACGAGGCGTGCGTGAGGACGAGCAGGCTACCGGGCGCGAGCGCGGCGGTCAGCTCGGCCACCGCGGAGTACGGGTCGTCCCTGTCTTCCACGAAGTGCAGTATGGCAACGAGGAGCAGCGCCACGGGCCGCTCCAGATCTATCAGTTGCTCCACCGGTCCGCTGGCGAGGATGTCGCGTGGCTTGAGCAGATCGGCGGCGACGACGTCGGCGTCCGCCTGGCCCTCCAGCACCACCTGGCTGTGCGCGACGGCGACCGGGTCGTGGTCGACGTAGACGACACGGGCGCCGGGGCGGGCCTCCCGGGCCACCTCGTGGACGTTGCCGAAGGTCGGGATGCCGGAACCGATGTCGAGGAACTGGGTGATGCCCGCGTCGGCCGCGTAGCGCACCGCGCGGCGCATGAACGCCCGGTTCGCCTGCATGATCTTGGGGAGTCCCGGCATGAACTCCATGGCCTTGCGGGCCGCTTCCCGGTCGACGTCGAAGTTGTGCGAACCGCCCAGGTAGTAGTCGTAGATCCGCGAGACACTGGGCACGGAGATGTCGATGCTCCGTGGGGCCCAGGCGGGACGTTCCATCTGTCTCTCCAAGGCGTAGGCGATCCGGTGTTCGAGCAGAGGCTACTGATCGCCCGCCAACAGAGCGAGCGGAAACGGAAATTGACCGTCCGTTCCCGGTCACTGCCTGCGGCACGTGCCTCGACGACACACCGGAAAGTGCCCAGGAAAAGTACCGGATGTGACACAGCACAGAGGTCCGCCCCCTCCGTGCGGCGCGGAGGGGGCGGACCGGGGCCGGACGAGCCGTCGCAGAAGCGGGGATCAGCCCTGGGGAGGTGATCTCTACTGCTCGGGCGCGCCGACCAGCTTGCCGTCGGGGGCCACGGCGTACCAGGTGCCGCCGACGCCCTGACCGTTGATGTCCCCGGGGGCCTTGTCACCGGAGAAGGTGTAGATCGGCGAGCAGTTGACGGTCATCTGCTTGACGCCGTCGGGCCGGGTGAAGCTCATCAGGCCCTTCTTCTGGACGCCCTCGGTGTCGTTGGTGGCGACGGGCGCGACGGCCGGCCACTTCTGCACGCAGGCGCCGAGGCACGCGGTGACCGGCTTCGGCCATGCCTGGTCCTTGACGAAGCGGTAGACTGTCATGCCATTCTTGTCGACGACGATGTCGCCGAGGTTGGGGTCCTTGCGCACGGACAGACCGGCCGCGGCGGAGGCCGACTTGGCCTTCTTGCCGTCGGGGGCCAGCGCGAACCACTTGCCGCCGACGCCCTGGCCGTTGGTGTCACCGGCGTTGGTGTCCTTGGCGTAGCGGTACACGGGCCAGCCGTCGACGGTCAGCTGCTTGGTGCCGTCGGTACGGGTGACCTCGCCGAGCAGCGACTTGTCGATGCCGTCGCCGGCGGTGGCGTCGTCGGCCGGTACGGGCGGCCAGGCCGTCGCGCAGTCGCCGTCACAGTTGGACTTGGGCGGTTGCGCGGTGTCCGCGTCGAAGCGGTACAGCGTCATACCGGCGGCGTCGATCACCACCTTGCCCAGCTCGTCGTTGGCCGAGACGGCAAGCTGGCCCGCCGTACCGGCCTGGGCGGCGCCGCCCGCGCCGACGGCCCCCGGAGCACTGGCGCTGGGGCTGGTGCCCGCGCCGACACCTCCGTAGCCGCTGCCCACGCCGGCGACGGTGCCGGCCGGGGCCGTGACACCCACGTTCTGGCTGGACGCAGCGGTACCGCCTTCCTGACCGCACGCCGTCGTCAGCGCCAGAACAGACACAGCGCTCGCCACGAGTGAGGCGCTCCGCCAGGAGGTCTTCATCTTCAACTCCCCGATCTTCCCAAGGGTGTTGCAGCGCCCTGCTGCGCCGCCGCACAGCCATGGATACGCACACCGGGGGTCGTTGTGTTCAAACGCGGCACAGAATTCTTTTCGCCGCCTGTGCCGCCACCCGCTTCGGGCCACCCACAACTCGTCCAGGCCGCTCGCCCGAGCGACTCGCACACGAGTACGCGCGGCCGGACGTACGAGCGCCCGCCGGACAACCCCGGAGAAGCGGGCTTCCCCCATTCGGGGCAATGACCCCCGCACGCGGGCGTGTGCCCGCGCGCAAGGCCCCATGATCTCGTCGTGCATGGATCCGAATCGACCCGATCCGCCCTCGTGACCAGGGCTTTGACCCTGGCGACCGTGGCCTGGATCCTCATGGCCGCCCCGGCCGGGACGGCCGGGGCCGACGCCTGCGCGTACGCCTCCACGGGCCCGGACGGCACCGACGCGGTGGCGGTCGCGGGAAACCGCGGGTGGCCTGCCCCGCCGGGGTGTCCGCCGACGCCGCCGAAGCCCGAACCCCCGCCCCCACCGAAGC
>NZ_JARGEF010000377.1:0-5401 GCF_033794725.1 Streptomyces sp. ID05-39B
CACCCACCTCCTCGACGCGATACGCGCCCAGGCACTCTGAGGGAGAGGTCCGCGGAGCTGCCGGGCAGGTGCACGGCAGCCCCGCGGAGCGGTCAGTGTTTGAGGGTGAAGGTGAAGTCGTCCGACTGCTTGCCGGTCAGGCGGGTCGCCGAGACGAGGTTTCCTTTCTCGATCAGTCTCTCGACCTCGGCTCGCGTGAGGCCGCAGCCTTGCGCGATCAGGCGTATCGGACGGACGGGTATCCGCGCCGCGAAGCGGACCGTTACATCGATGACCTCACGGTCGAGGGTGCCGTGGTCCGAGCCGCCGGTGTCCAGGCGCCAGGCGTCGGTCCAGTCCAGGGCGATGTGGTTGCGGTGCCGCAGGGCCGGGTCCTGGAGCAACTCGGCCGCCAGGACGGGGTCGTTGTCGTGAAGTCGGGCCAGCAGGGCCGGCCGTACGGAGCGCACGTTCGTCCGCTCCAGGACCGTGAGTTTCGCCGTTTCACCGCACGTGGTGCACAGGACGAGGAGCCAGGCGTCGATGAGCTTGTGGTGGGCGTTGACGCGGAACTTGCCGTTGGCCCGGAAGCGTTCGGACGCGCACGCGTGGCAGCGGCGGCGAACGACGGGCAGGCAGGTGGGCGCGACCACCCAGGTTTCGAGCAGCACAGAGGTACACCGGTTTCAGTGTGAGAAGACCGCAGCAAAAAGGAGCGCGGCGCAGATGCGCGACGCGCGACGATTCAGCAGGTGGGAGGTCTCACACGGTGTACAAGGGCGGTCCTTCGGCTGGGCGGCGTGGTCCGGCAGCACGGTAGTGGCGCTCAGCGGGGTCGCTCCACCGGTTTTCCGGGTGAGCGCCTGGAGTCGGGTCAGGCGTCCATGACCTCCACCGCGGCCTCCACCGCGACCTCCACCGCGTCTCCCACCGTCACCTTCCCCTCCCGTGCGACGGTGAAGTAGGCGCCGAACACGATGCCGTCCTCCGCCCTGCGGTAGTCGGCCAGGGTGCGCAGGGGTTCCGGGCCCGCCCGTTCGCCCGTTTCCTGGTCGACCATCGTGATCGCGCAGCGGACCGTGAGTTCGGTGAGGGCGAGTTCCGTGTCGCCGACCAGGAGGCGGCGGGCCGTGTCCTCCGTGTGCGGGGTGGTCCAGCCGTCCACGACGAGGTTGGGGCGGAAGCGGTTCATGGGGAGGGGGGCGACGCCTCGTTCGGTCAGGTGGCCGTTGAGCCGGTCCAGGCTCGCGCGGGAGACCACGTGCAGGCGGCTGTGGTTGGCCGTGGTGCCGCCGGGGGCCTTGCGTACGCGCAGCAGCCGGCTCGGGCGGCCCAGGACGCCCGTCACCCACGCGGCGGCCTCCTCGCCCTGGTCGACGGCGCCGTACGGCTGGCCCGGGAGGTCCGTGTTCCGGTCGGCCTGCCCCGTCCCGTCCACCCGCAGGTCGCCGCGGTCCGGGGCCCGTAGGGTCAACTCGCCCGAGTCGTCCACGGAGTGGGGGGTGATGAGGGCCAGCCTCGGGTCTCCCCACTGCCAGCGCAGTTCCCCCGCCTCGTCGACGATGACGTACGCCCGGTCGTGCGGGAGTCCGTCGGGTGTGAGCCGTGCTTCGGTGAGCGTGATGCCCGCGCAGCCCTTCACCGGGTAGTACGTCAACTCGGTGACCTTCGACTGTTCTGTCGCTCCTGTCATGCCTGTCACTGCGACTTCCCTTCCCCCGGTCAGCTGATACGACGATTTTTGCCGGACACGGTGAGTTCCGGGGGCCGTTCGTCCGTACTCCTGTGTGTTGGACCCCGCCGGGCAAGGACGAGCACGGGCGGTGTCCCTGATCAGGCAGGAGGAACGGTGCGCTTTTCGCGGAACGCGATGGGGACTGCCTTCGTGGGTGGCGCCCTGAGCTTGACCCTCGCGGCTCTGGCCTATCCGGGGATGCTGGGACTGGACAAGGTGTCGGACTCCAGTGACCGGATCATCGCCAACACCCAATGGGGGCCGCTGACGGAAGGCGACCGCGACTTCGTGGTCAAGGTGCGGGCGGCCGGGCTCTGGGAGTACCCACTCGGCCTGATCGGGCTGCAGAAGGGACAGAGTCCCGCGGTCAAGACGGCCAGTGAGCACCTGGTCGACGGTCACGCCTCGCTCGACACGACCTGTCGCAAGCTCGGGCCGATGCTGAACATCACCCTGCCCAACGTGGCCAGCCCGCAACAGGTGGCCTTCGTCAACCAGATCAACGCGAAGACGGGCAAGGACTTCGACTACGAGTTCGCCAACATCCTTCGCCAGACACACGGCTCGATCTTCAACACGATCGCGAAGGTGCGCTCCACCACCAAGAACACGCTCATCCGGGCCCTGGCCGACCAGGCCAACGACACCGTCCTGGACCACATCACGGTGATGGAGAAGACCGGCATGGTCGACTTCGACCAGACCCTCTTCCAGCAGACCACTCCGCCGAAGCTCCCCCAGGCGGAGCTGACCCCGCCGGCCCCGCCCGCCGGTCAGCCGCTGGTCGTCCTCACCCCGCCGCCCACCGCCACGTCCACGCCTGTGGACATCGACGGTGCGGCAGCGGGCAGCGGGGTGAACCCGGCACCCGCCCCCGCACCGACGCAGTAGGACGACCCCGTATCCGGGGAACTAGGCCAGCCACACCGTCGTGTCCGGGCCGATCCGGCCGTCGCCGTCCGGCGGGGCGCTGCTGAGCAGCACCTCGCCCGGCGGGCACGGCACCGGCACGTCCGACAGGTTGGCGACGCAGCGCCAGCCGTCCGTGCGGGCGAAGGCGAGCACGCCGGGTGGAGTGCCCTGCGCCCAGGTGAGGTCCTCTCCGTCGAGCAGTTTGCGGCGCAGGCGCAGGGCCGTGCGGTACAGCTCCAGGGTCGAGCCGTCGACGCCGTCCTGTGCCTGGACGGCGTAGCGGGCGAAGGACTCCGGCTGCGGCAGCCAGGCGCCGCCCGGGCCGAAGCCGTACGACGGGCCGGTCGTCGTCCACGGCAGCGGCACCCGGCTGCCGTCGCGGCCCTTGCGGACCCGGCCGCTCTGCTCCCACAGCGGGTCCTGGAGAACCTCCACGGGCAGGCCGGCGACCTCGGGCAGGCCGAGTTCCTCGCCCTGGTAGACGTACGACGATCCGGGCAGCGCCAGCATCAGGAGGGTCGCGGCGCGGGCCCGGCGCAGGCCGGCCTCCTGGTCGACGTGGGGGGCGTGGCCGTCGGCCAGCAGCCAGGCGTTCTCGTCCGTGCCGGGCGGCAGCATCAGGCGGGAGGCATGGCGCACGACGTCGTGGTTGGAGAGCACCCAGGTCGCGGAGGCGCCGACGGCACGGGCCTCGGCGAGCGAGGACGTGATGACCTCGCGGATCGCCTCCGCGTCCCAGGCCGCTTGCAGATACTCGAAGTTGAAGGCCTGGTTCAGTTCGTCGGGGCGGGCGTAGAGGGCGCGGCGGGCACCCGGGACCCAGGCCTCGGCGACGGCCGTGCGGGGCGGGGAGTAGGCGTCCAGGACGCGGCGCCAGTCGCGGTAGATCTCGTGGACCTCGTCGCGGTCGTAGAAGGGGTGGGTGCCGGGCGGGACGGCGGTGAGGGCGTCCTCGCCGTCCAGGCCGAGGGCGCCGAGGTCACGGAGCGGCTCGCTCAGGTCCTTGACCAGGGCGTGGGCCACGTCCACGCGGAAACCGTCCACGCCCCGGTCCGACCAGAAACGCAGGGTGGTGCGGACGTCCTCGCGGACCTCGTCGTGGTCCCAGTTCAGGTCGGGCTGCTCGCGGGCGAAGAGGTGGAGGTACCACTGGCCGTCGGGGACGCGCTGCCAGGCGCTGCCGCCGAACACCGACTGCCAGTCGGTGGGCGGGAGTTCTCCGTGCGTGCCGCGTCCGTCGCGGAACACGTATCGGTCGCGGGCCGGTGAGCCGGGGCCGGCCGCCAGGGCCTCCTGGAACCACACGTGCAGGTGCGAGGTGTGGTTCGGGACGATGTCGACGATCACCTTCAGGCCGAGCCGGTGCGCCTCGGCGGCCAGCGCGTCGAAGTCGTCCAGGGAGCCCAGGCGCGGGTCGACGTCTCGCGGGTCGATGACGTCGTAGCCGCCGTCGGCCAGCTCGGACGGGTAGAAGGGGCTGAGCCAGAGCGCGTCGACGCCGAGGGCGGCGAGGTGCGGGAGGCGGTCGGTGACGCCCCTCAGGTCACCGAGGCCGTCGCCGTCCGCGTCGGCGAAGCTGCGCGGGTAGACCTGGTAGACGACGGCCTGGCGCCACCAGTCGGGGTTGCGGGTGGAGAAGTCGGGGGCGACAGCGGAGGTGGGTGCGCAGGGCTGGGCTGCCTCGGGTGCGGGCACGAAGTCGGTCACAGGGACAAGCTTGTCCAGTTTGCCGGGAAGGAGAACGTCCGTACCTTGCGGAGGGGATCATTCCTCACGTGGGGGAGATGTGGTGGAATCTTGAACTCCCCTGGTATTGACGCAGGTTGACAGGCATCCGCCCCGCCGACCACCATGAGCGCACGCCGTGGCACACGTGACCACTGAGCCCGGTGTTTCTTCTGAACCGCGCCATCACCCGGGCATCGCCATGCCGCGATGCCGCCGTGATGAGCGCTCGCCAAGATGGGAATCGCATGTCCATAGCGAGACGTGTTTCCGTGCGCCGCCTGCTGGGGACGGGCGCCGCATCACTCGCCCTGTGCACCGCGTCCGTCGCCGCCGCCTCCGGAGCCTCGGCGTCCACCGGCACGCCCGGCGGCGACGGCTGGAAGTCCGGCGGCCAGTACCAGCCGGGGACCGGGGCGGGCACCGAGACGGAGACCGACGGCTGCCAGTTCTCGCTCGACGGCACGCACTTCTACGACTCCGTCAAGGTCGACGACCAGAACCTGAAGCCCACCGGCGACGGCTTGGTCCACCTCACCGTGCGGACCGCCGCCGGCGCCACCACCTGCACCGCCTCCCTCGCCTCCTACCTGGCCCACGGCCCCGACTTCCGGACCTCCGGCGAGCAGGTCTTCGTCGACTTCGACACCGTGACGGTCAGGGCCGGCGCCACCGACACCCTCGACATCGCCGTGCCCGACGCCGGCTGCTACGCGCAGATCGACCTCTACCGGGGCGCCGTGAAGTTCGACGGCAAGCTCGACGCCAAGGACGGCTTCGCCCACGGCGACCTGCCCAAGGGCCCCGACCGCCCGGTCATCAAGGACAAGCTGATCGCGGCCTGGAACGGCGGCACGAAGGACTGCACCCCGGCCGAACAGCCCCCCGCCGAACAGCCCCCGGCCGAACAGCCGCCCGCCGAACAGCCCCCGGCCGAGCAGCCGCCCGCCTCCCCGTCCACGCAGGCGCCGCCGGAGAACCCCTCGCAGACCACCCCGTCGGCGACCCCGTCGACCTCCGCCCCGGCCCCCTCCGCCTCGGAGTCCACCC
>NZ_JARGEF010000378.1:0-5295 GCF_033794725.1 Streptomyces sp. ID05-39B
GTCTCACCCACCTTGCACCACCACCCGCCGCGTCGCCGCCACCTGCACCATCCGCCCCAGCACCAGCAGCACCACCGCCCACCCCGCCTGGAAGGCATACGTCCGCAGCGCCCCGGTCTCCCCCATCAGCAGGTCAGCCGGCATCTGGAGCATCGCCGACCACGGCAACGCGCGCACGATCCCGCCCAACGGCTCCGGAAACGCGTTCAGCGGCAAGGCCATCCCCGTACAGAACATCCCCGTCACCATCAGCATCTGGAGCGCGCCCGTCCCGTCCAGCAGCCAGAAACCGCTCAACGCCACCAGAAACCGGATACCGAAACTCACCACCATCGCCAGCAGCAACGCGAGCAGAAACCGCAACCACAACAACGGATCGGAGGGCAGCGCCGACGGAAAGACCAGCGCCCCGAACGCGAACGGAATCACCCCCCGCCCCAGCAACTGGAAAAACGAACGCCCCAAGTCGGCCGCGAACCACCACAGTTGCAGATCAGCGGGACGGTACAGATCGATCGCCACCGCTCCCGTGCGGATCCTCTCCATCAACTCGCCCTCGAATCCGCCCCCTTGAAGCGCGAGAGTCGCGAACAGCGCCTGACCCAGCCACACATACGTCACCGCCTGGGCCTGGTCGTAGCCACCCAGCTGCGGCCGTTCGTCCCACAGCGCCAGATATGTGTAGACAAGGATCAGGCCGAAAACGGTGTTGGTGAACACCCCCGCCGCCGTCGCCACACGACAGGTCGCGTACCTTCTGAAACTCCCCGCCGCCACGGCCGCGTACAAGCGCACCGAACCCACGGCACCAGCCCCCTCACCCGCGGCGATCCCGCGCCGATCCCGCCACCGCGGCGAAGCGCAGGAGCCTAGCGGGCGGATCCCCTCGCGTGCCACGCGGTTTTCCGGGCACCTTCCGCACGTGTGGCACAACACGCGCCGATTGCCGGGAACGGAACGCATGGTGCGAGAGTCTTCAACAGGGGGCGCAGAAGGCGTAACGAGACGTACGGGAACGTACGAGGCGAAACAGGAGTCCGAGCAACACATGAGCGACGAGCCGCAGCCGCAGCAGCCGACCGAGGGCCGGCCGACCGGCACACCCGAGGCAGCCGGCACACCCGAAGCGGCCGGCACACCCGAGACCGCCGGGACGTCCGAGGCGGCCAAGCCCTCCGAGGCCGCGAAGGCACCCAAGGCCGCCGGGACACCCAAGGTCTCCGGGACACCGAAGTCGGCCTCGGCCGGGACTCCCGAGGCGGCACGCGAATCCGAGGCGACCGCCGATCCCTCCGGTCCCTCCGGTCCGTCCGGCCCGTCCGGTCCCTCCGGAGCCGCCCGTACGCCCGGATCGGCGCCTGCGCCTGACACCGCCCGCACGCCCGACACCGCCCGTACCGCCGAAATGCCCCGCATCCCCGAAGGGCGGCCCCGCACCCCCGAGCCGGCCCACGCGCCCAAGGCGGCACACACACCCCGAGCCACCTACACCTCTCCGGCCGCAGCCGCAGCCTCAGCCTCAGCCGCAGCCTCAGCCTCAGCCTCAGCCTCAGCCTCAGCCGCCGAGGCTCCCGGCGCCCCCCAGGCAGCAGGCCCCGCGGCGGGACCCCCGGCCGGCCCCGCAGCCGGCCCCGGCACCAAGCGGCCCAAGCGCCCCAAACGCACCGGCTGGCGTCGGATCTTCCCCACCTGGCGCATGGTCCTGGGCACCCTCCTCCTCGGCGCGGCCCTGCTCATCGGCCTGTTCTTCGTCGGCTACTCCATGGTCAAGATCCCGCCCGCCAACGCCCTCGCCACCAAGCAGAGCAACGTCTACCTCTACGCCGACGGCACCGAGATCGCCCGCGACGGCATGGTCAACCGCGAGAACGTCGACCTCTCCCAGATCTCCAAAGCCGCCCAGCACGCCGTCCTGGCCGCCGAGGACCGCGACTTCTACACCGAGTCCGCCATCGACCTCAAGGCGATGATCCGGGCCGGCTGGAACACCGCCACCGGCAAGGGCAAGCAGTCCGGCTCCACGATCACCCAGCAGTACGTGAAGAACTACTACCTCGCACAGGAACAGACCGTCACCCGCAAGGTGAAGGAGTTCTTCATCTCCATCAAGCTGGACCGCGAGACCTCCAAGGACAACATCCTCGAGGGCTACCTCAACACCAGCTACTTCGGCCGCAACGCCTACGGCATGCAGGCCGCCGCCAAGGCCTACTACGGCGTCGACGCCGCCGAACTCACCCCCGCCCAGGGCGCCTACCTCGCCGCCCTCGTCAACGCGCCCAGTGAGTACGACGTCATCGCCCACCCCGAGAACCGCAAGGCCGCCGAAGCCCGCTGGAACTACGTACTCGACGGCATGGTCGGCAAGGGCTGGCTCAGCCAGGCCGACCGCACCGGACTGAAGTTCCCCGCCCCCAAGGAGACCTCCGGCGCCGACACCGGCATGTCCGGCCAGCGCGGCTACCTCGTCACCGCCATCAAGGACTACCTCCGCACCACCAAGATCGCCACCTCCGAGGAACTCGAAGCCGGCGGCTACCGCATCACCACCACCCTGGACAAAAAGAAGCAGGACGCCTTCGTCGACGCCGTCAACGACAAGCTGATGGCCAAACTCGACCCGAAGGACCGCAAGGCCGACACCTACGTCCGCGCCGGCGGCGCCGCCGTGGAACCCAAGACCGGCAACGTCCTCGCCCTGTACGGCGGCATCGACTACGTCAAGCAGTACACGAACAACGCGACCCGCCGGGACTTCCAGGTCGGCTCCACCTTCAAGCCCTTCGTCTTCACCTCGGCCGTCGAGAACGAGTCCGAGACCCAGGACGGCCGCCGCATCACCCCCAACACCATCTACGACGGCACCGACCAGCGCCCCGTACAGGGCTGGAGCGGCGGCAGCTACGCCCCCGAGAACGAGGACAACGTCGACTACGGCGACATCAGCGTCCGCAGCGCCACCGACAAGTCCGTGAACGCCGTGTACGCGCAGATGGCCGTCGACGTCGGACCCGAGAAGGTCGAGCAGACCGCCGTCGACCTCGGCCTGCCCACCGACACGCCCGACCTGGAGCCCTACCCCTCGATCGCCCTCGGCACGGCCACCGCCAGCGTCCTCGACATGGCCGAGGCCTACGCCACGCTCGCCAACCACGGCCGGCACGGCACCTACACCATGATCGGCAAGGTCACCAAGAACGGCGCCGACGTCTTCGACCTCCCCGAACGCAAGACCTCCCAGGTCATCAGCCGCGAAGCCGCGGACACCACCACCTCCGTCCTGCGCAGCGTCGTCCAGAACGGCACCGCCACCGCGGCACTCGCCGCCGGCCGCCCCGCCGCGGGCAAGACCGGCACCGCCGAGGAGGACACCGCCGCCTGGTTCGCCGGCTACACCCCCGACCTCGCCACCGTCGTCGCCGTCATGGGCCAGGACCCGGTCACCGCCGCCCACAAGTCGCTGTACAACGTCATGGGCCTGCCCCGCATCAACGGCGGCGGCGCTCCCACCGAGATCTGGGCCCAGTTCACCAAGAACGCCCTCAAGGACACCCCGCCCACCGACTTCAGCCTCCAGATCCAGGAAGGCTCCGAGGAAACGGCGTATCCGTCCGCCGAACCCTCCAGCAGCGAGCCGACCGAGGAAGACGACCAGGACGACACCACCGGCGGCCAGAACAGCCAGTCCCCCGGCACGAACCAGGGCCAGACCGACAGCGGCACCCCCACCGGCACCACCGGCGGTACGACGACCGGCGGCACCCCCACCACCGGCGGCGGGGTCACCGGCGGCACCACCGGAGACACCTCCACCGGCGGCATCCCCACCACGGGCGGCACCTCCGACGCAGGCACCACCGCAGGCACCTCCGACGGCGGAACCACCGGCGACACCTCCGACGGCGGCGCCATCGGCACACCCGGCGGCACCTTCCCCCAGCTCACGACCCGCAGGCCGCTCGACGAGTAGCGGTTCCGACCTTCAATGCCCCGAGGTCGCCTTCAGCCCCACCACGGCGACCAGCAGCAGACACACGAAGAAGATCCGGGCGGCGGTCGCCGGCTCCCCCAGCACCACCATGCCGAACACCGCCGCCCCCGCGGCACCGATCCCCACCCACACGCCATAAGCCGTCCCGATCGGCAGCGAACGCGCGGCATACGACAGCAACAGCATGCTCGCGACGATCCCCGCACCGGTGAAAAGGCTGGGCACCAGACGCGTGAACCCGTCGGTGTACTTCATCCCGATCGACCAGCCCACCTCCAGCAGACCGGCGACGATCAACAGAACCCAGGCCACGACAGCACCTCCGAGACACGAACACTCAACAGAACGGTGCGTCGTCTTTGCCTGCGTACATCCCGGTACGGCGCGTCTCGTCGGGCTCCCACCAAGCTAGCAAAAAAGCAGAAAAAGGGCTGGTGACCATGGTCACCAGCCCTCTTCGTCCTACGAATCAGAGGCGAATCGGAGACGAGTCAGAGGTACAGGCCCGTCGAGTCCTCGGACCCCTCGAACCGATCCGCGGCCACCGCGTGCAGATCACGCTCACGCATCAGCACGTACGCGGTCCCCCGCACCTCCACCTCGGCCCGGTCCTCCGGGTCGTACAGCACCCGGTCGCCCGGCTCCACGGTCCGCACGTTCTGACCCACCGCCACGACCTCCGCCCACGCCAGCCGACGGCCCACGGCCGCCGTCGCCGGGATCAGAATCCCGCCACCGGAACGCCGCTCACCCTCACTCGCGTCCTGACGCACCAGGACCCGGTCGTGCAGCATCCGGATGGGCAGCTTGTCGTCGTCGCCGCTGTGCTCGCTTCTCTTACCGCTCACACCGACGAACCTACCTGCCTCCGCCCGGCCGGAACGCCTCCGGGTCAGCCCTTGCGACGCCGCGTACTGAACGCCAGCAGCCCCACGACCCCGACCACCACCAGGGCCACCGGCACCACCCGCTCCAGACGAGGCGCGCCCTCCTCGTCCACGAACTGCGCCCTCACCTCGCTCACGACCCGGTTGACCTGCACATAGGCCCTCCCGATCGTGTGATCGACATTGGCCGCGACCTTCGCCTTGGCATCGCCGACGATCGTCTTCGGATGCACCCGCACCCCGATCTCGTCCAGCGTCTCAGCCAGCGTCTCTCGGCGGCGCCTGATGTCCGCCTCGATCTGCGCCGGGGTTCTGGTGTCCGACGTGTCCGCCACGGTGGGGCCTCCGAAGTGAGCCGACGTTTCCTACGTGTTCTGGACAGTCTGTCAGTTCCCCACCCGCCCGTACCGTCAGGAC
>NZ_JARGEF010000379.1:0-5213 GCF_033794725.1 Streptomyces sp. ID05-39B
GGTGACGCTATGTCGGAAACATCCCGGAACCGATTCCCAGCCCTGTCCGCCCGGAGGGCCGAGGGCGGACAGGGCTGGGAATCGGTTCCGGGATGTTTCCGACATAGCGTCACCTGCTGGTACGTCAGCCGTCGGCCAGGCCCATGGAGCGCGGCCACGCTCCCGCCACGTACCGCCATGGCTCGGCCGAGCGGGGGTAGACGAAACGGGGTAGACGAAAGCGGAGCGTTTCCACACGACGCCCGCAACGCGCCGACCGCAAGGCGCTGACCGCGGCGCACCACCCGAGACGTACCGGCCGATACGCACCCGCCGAGACGCGCGACCGAGAAGGAGACCCCCAGTGCCCCTCACGTTCCGCAAGAGTTTCCGCATCCTTCCGGGGGTGCGGCTGAACATCAACCGGCGTTCGTGGTCCATCACCACCGGCGGCGGCTCGCACGGCCCGCGCCATACCCGCAGCAGTACCGGGCGTCATACGACATCGGTGGATTTGCCCGGACCTTTCGGGTGGCGCCGCACCCGTACCGCCAGGCGGCGCTGACAGGGCATCACCCGATCGGACCCCCCAAGAGGCGCGATCTCATATCTGAGATAACCTCAGCCCCATGGCAGACGACTACCTCGTACGCATCGGCAGGCTCATCCGTGACGCCCGGCAGCACAGGGGCTGGACACAGGCGCAGCTGGCCGAGGCGCTCGGAACAAGCCAGAGCGCCGTCAACCGCATCGAGCGCGGGAACCAAAACATCAGCCTTGAGATGATCGCTCGAATCGGTGAAGCCCTGGACAGTGAAATCGTCTCACTGGGCTACGCCGGCCCGATGCATCTGCGCGTCGTGGGCGGCCGACGGCTGTCCGGCGCCATCGACGTGAAGACCAGCAAGAACGCGTGCGTGGCCCTGCTGTGCGCCTCGCTGCTCAACCGGGGACGTACGGTGCTGCGCCGGGTCGCCCGCATCGAGGAGGTCTACCGCCTCCTGGAGGTGCTCAGCTCGATCGGCGTACGGGCACGCTGGATCAACGACGGTGTCGACCTGGAGATCGTGCCGCCGGCCGAGCTGGACATGGCGGCGATCGATGCCGAGGCAGCCGTACGCACCCGCTCGATCATCATGTTCTTCGGCCCGCTGCTGCACCGCATGGACCAGTTCAAGCTGCCGTACGCCGGCGGCTGCGACCTCGGGACGCGGACCATCGAGCCGCACATGATCGCTCTGCGCAGGTTCGGGCTGGACATCGCGGCGACGGAGGGGCAGTACCACGCCGTCGTCGACCGTGGCGTCCGCCCGGACCGCCCGATCGTGCTGACCGAGCGCGGGGACACCGTGACGGAGAACGCGCTGCTGGCCGCCGCCCGGCACGACGGGGTAACCGTTATCCGCAACGCCTCCTCCAACTACATGGTCCAGGACCTCTGCTTCTTCCTGGAGGCGCTCGGCGTCAAGGTCGAGGGCATCGGCACGACGACGCTCACCGTGCACGGCGTGCCGGACATCGACGTCGACGTGGACTACTCCCCCTCCGAGGACCCGGTCGAGGCGATGAGCCTGCTGGCCGCCGCCGTCGTCACGGAGTCGGAGCTGACGGTGCGCCGGGTGCCGATCGAGTTCCTCGAGATCGAGCTGGCCGTGCTGGAGGAGATGGGCCTCGATCACGACCGTACGCCGGAGTACGTCGCCGACAACGGCCGTACCCGCCTGGTGGACCTCACCGTCCGGCCGTCGAAGCTGGAGGCGCCGATCGACAAGATCCACCCGATGCCCTTCCCCGGCCTGAACATCGACAACGTGCCGTTCTTCGCGGCGATCGCGGCCGTCGCCCAGGGCAAGACCCTCATCCACGACTGGGTCTACGACAACCGTGCGATCTACCTGACCGACCTCAACCGCCTCGGCGGCCGGCTCCAGCTCCTCGACCCGCACCGGGTCCTGGTGGAGGGCCCCACCCGCTGGCGCGCCGCCGAGATGATGTGCCCGCCGGCCCTGCGGCCCGCGGTGGTCGTCCTGCTGGCGATGATGGCGGCGGAGGGCACGTCGGTGCTGCGCAACGTCTATGTCATCAACCGCGGTTACGAGGACCTGGCCGAGCGCCTCAACACGATCGGGGCGCAGATCGAGATCTTCCGGGACATCTGACGGGCGGGGTGTCGTGCCCCTTGGGGACACGGGGCACGACATCCCTAAACACGCGACGACCTGTGGCTATACCCTTTCTCGGCCTTCCATTGATCACCGCTGTTCTTCATCACCTTGTGCAACGCGTGTGCAAGATGATCTTCAATGGGTGACGATGTATCAGGAATACCTGATAGCCCGTCACCTTTCACGGAGAGTGCTCGCCGGAGGGGCCTCGCAATGCCCGCACCGACGCTGCCACTGGCGTTCCTGCAAGTCGGAGTCGACTACGACCAGTTTCGGCCCGGACCTCTACACGTACCGGGCGAACATTCGCCCAGCCGCCTCGGAACCCGGGGTGATACGCCTCGGTCCCCGGCTCGTTGATCAGTGCCATGGCCAGGGTGTTCTACACGGTCAGGACGAGTGCGGTGCGGGCACGGCGCGTGGCGCGATCGAGTCGACGCACGGGGCGTACCAGCGGGAGGGGATGGCGGGCGCGTACATCGACGCCAGCAAGGTCATCAAGACCACGAAGGGGCCGGCGAAGCCGCCGTTCGGCATAACGTTCAAAGCCCTCTCCTACGCTCCACGCAGCGGTGGAGACGAACGCAGGACGTAAGCTGACGTGAGCAGTCAGATGAGGGATCTCGGGAATCGCCGAACGTCATCGGAGACTGGCAGGACTATCAGTCCGATGAGTGGGCCGGCCTGCGTGTACGGGTTGCACATCCTCACGAGGGGAGTGCCTCCACAGGGTCGTGGGGCGAGGCGAAGGGGCTGACGTACGTCTCGTCCCAGGTGACGTTCGAGAACCGCCGTTCCACACAGCTCTCCATCGATTTGTGCGGCCATCCCCGCCACTCAGACGTCCGTGTGGGACGAGACGGCCACGGCGCCTTCGTGGATGAGTACGGCTCCAGCGACATCCGAGGCTTCAACCTCTATCCACAACGGCGGGCGACAGCCACCGTCTACGCCGCCTCATCCCCCGCACAGTTGCGGCAACTGGACATCCAATTCAGTCCGCAGGTCGACGGTGAGCAAGCGTTCGCATACCTCTGGGTCGGCGGACTCGGCATCCACGAGGGCTCAACGGGAAGGAACTCTCTCGCGTCAGGAGCTGATTCCGGCATGGCCCGCGAGGTGGAACGTTTCCTGGAGGAGACGGCTCCCGGTTCCTGAAACCACCATGTGCGACCCCGGGCGCCTGCAGCTCTGACCCTCAACCGGGCCAGCGCTGTCTTCAGGTTTCCAACCCAAGACCTGCGCATGACGAGAGCGATCGCGCCTGGTGGTGCCGCACCCTGCTTCCTGATGACGTTTTCCCAGATCGCCGTGTGGGGCAGTCTCCCCTGTGCGGCCGCGTGCTGGCTCGTCCAAAGGCGTCTGTCCACCGGCTGTCCACCGCTGCGCCCCCTCCGGGCGGCGTCCAGTGACGCGCCACCACTGGAGGACCATCGCGACGCGCATCACGATGTGTCCGAGGACACGGGCCTGCGAGCTTCGCCCCCCAGGGCGTGTCCGGCAGTCGTAGAAGTCGGCCCTGAACCGGAGCAGCACGGTCAGGGGGCAGAGGCCCGTTTCGGTCCGTCCGGAAGAGCCCTCCCTCGTGTCCTCGGGGGAGGCTCCGACGAGCGGGGACCCGACCGCTCAGGCCTGGCGGTGCGATACGACCGTACGGATACGGTCGGGCGGATCCGCGTGTCTCGGCCCACCGGGCCGGAAGGGGCACGTACGGACGCCGCGCCCCCGTACAGACGTCAGGCCGTACGGAAGTGACGCTCCGTCCGGTCAGTGCCCGCCCGGCTGAAGTCCCCCCGGCTGAAGCCCGGCGTCGCGGGCGAGGAGGGCGGCCTGGACGCGGTTGTCGCAGTCGAGCTTGGTGAGGATGCGGCTGACGTACGTCTTCACCGTGGCCTCGCTCATATGCAGCCGCCGCCCCGCGTCCGCGTTGGAGAGCCCCTCCCCGAGCAGCGCCAGCACCTCGCGCTCCCGGGTGGTGAGCCCGTCGAGCCGGCGCCGCGCGGCCTCCCCGCGCGTGGTGGCCCCAGTGGCGGAGAGCACGTCCGCCACATGCCGGGTGGCCGCGGGTGAGAGATACGCGTTGCCCGCCGCCGCGGCCCGCACCGCCTGGATCAGCTCGTCGGGCGCGGAGTCCTTCAGCAGGAACCCCGCACCGCCGTGGCCGAGCGTCCGCAGTACGTTGTCCCGCTCGCCGAAGGTGGTGAGGATCAGGACCCGTACCTTCGGCGCGGCGCGGCCGAGCTCGACCAGCGCCGTCAGCCCGTCCATCACCGGCATCTGGATGTCCAGCAGCGCCACGTTGATCCCGCCGCCCCGGGCCTTCTCCACCGCCTCGCGGCCGTCCCCGGCCTCGGCGACCACGTCGATGTCGTCGGCCGAGGTGAGGATCATTCTGATGCCGGCCCTGATGAGCGGCTCGTCGTCGGCGACGAGGACCCGGATCACACAACCTCCTGCGCGGTGCCGATCATGACATTGTCAAGGAGAACGGACGGAGTGGCCCCGCCATCATGCCCTGTACGGGCCGACCCGCCGCACGGAGCCCCGCATCACGTCGCCTTGTACGTCTCCTTGGAGACCAACTTCCCGTCCTGGAAGCAGAACCGGAAGACGGTGAGGAAGTCGACCCCCTGGTCGTCCTCGGAGGTGAAGTGTCGGCACGTCGCTCCGTCGGGCAGCTTGGGCCCCTGGTCCGCCAGGTCCGAGGTGAGCCACGAGTCCTCTTCGGGGAGCCTGGCCCGGATGTCTGCCTCGGCGTCCCCGACCTTCGCCTCCTCGTAGACGCTCGGCAAGATCTCCGCCTTCTTCACCTCTTCCGTCATGACGCCGATCCCCCAGACGCCCAGGCCGATGACGCCCGCGACGAGGACGACGGCGGTGACGGCGCAGCCGATGGCGACGTTCTTCCTGGTACTCATAATGGCGGTGAACTCCCTCTGTGGATCGGCCCCGTTGATGACCGTTCCACCGTCGTCCACCGCCCCCGGACCCAGCTGCCCCCGAACGTCGCGAGCCGGTACGACGGAGGTCGCGCCGTACGGCCCCGCGCCCCGGGCACCTCGGGGGACA
>NZ_JARGEF010000037.1:0-45328 GCF_033794725.1 Streptomyces sp. ID05-39B
TTTTTTTTTTTTCTGCATAAGTCTGTTTTTTTTTAAGCCTGAGACGGGATACGCGATTTGTGCCTTTCTAGTGGGCTCCGAGGTTTGTAAAAGTCACCAGTCCGATCACCGGCCGGAAGAGGAGCAGCCGGCATCCACCGCCGCCCGGCACGCTGTCGGCCTCGGCCCGGGCTGCACCGACCCGGGAGGACGACCCGACCCCGCAGGGTCAACACCCGGGGGACCGCTGCTGCGCGACATGGGCCTGACGCCCCCGCCGGCCCGGACGCGCCCTTCCCCCTGCCCTTACGCGGCTGTCCGGCTCGGCCAGGCGCACCTTACCCGGCGGCACCCCCCGGGGCATCGCCCTTCGAGGAGTGGGAGCCGTTGCGCGAGTGTGGATGCCGATGCTTCGCCGGCTCCGGGGCCCGCCGCTCGAACTGCTCCGTCCCGTCGGCGAGTTGCGTGGCCATGGCCGCGCTCTGCGCATCCCGAAGGGCGATCGCCACCCCCGGCTCGGCGAGCCGGACGGCTGGGCCACGGGCGAGCACGACCCGCTCGTCACGCGTCATCGAATCCGACCCGGGCAAGGCAGGCGAGGTCCCAGGCCATCCCGATGAGCACGGTGGGCTGGACCTGGGTGCTGCCGCCCGCACCGCGCCGGCGCGGGCCTCGGTGTCCGGAGCAGGGATCGGGCAGGACCCTTCCTCGCCGGGGTACGGGTTATGCCGTGGCCTGCTGCGCTACCGGGTGCACGGTCACCGGAACTGCGCTGGCCCTCATGATGCCCTTGCACACCTCCCGGACCGGGGGGCCGGGTACCGGCCGGAGTTCGAAGCGGGGCAGCACGGTGGCCAGCACGTAGGCCATCGTCAGGTTGGCCATCGACTCTCCGGCGCACAGGCGGGTACCCGCGCCGAAGGGCATGAACAGCTCGCGGCGGGGCAGCTGGGGGTGACCTGGTGACCACCGGTCGGGATTGAAGGTCATGGGATCGGAGTACACGGCCGGGTCGCGGTGCAGGGCGGTGATGCTGATCAGCAGTTCGGCCTCGGCGGGGAATGCGAAGCCGCCGACCTGTACGGGCCGGGTGGTGCGCCGCATGTCCATCCAGCCGGGGGCGCGCAGCCGCAGGGTCTCGTTGATGACCTGGCGGGTGTATACCAGCCGGTTCAGGTCACGCATCGTGATGTCCCGCCCCTCCAGCACCTGGGCGTACTCCTCGCGCAGCCGCTGGGCGGCCGTGGGGTGCTGGGCGATCTCGTAGAGGGCCCAGCCCAGGGCGTGTCCGGAGCTGTCGCCCCCGGCGATCAGCATGGACAGCACCTCGGCGCGCAATTCCTCCGGGGTCATGCCCTGGCCGTCCACGTCCCGGGCGGCGACCATGCTGGACAGGATGTCGCCGTGGTCCTGGGGGTCGGTCAGGTACCGGTTGATGATCGAGGCCAGCGCCGCTTCGAGCCGGTCCCGCGCCCGGATGAAGCGCCGGTTGGCCGGGGTGGGCAGCTTGTCCACCAGGTCACTGGGGACCACACTGCGGATGCCGACGCCGGCGATGAATTCGGCGATGGTGTCCCGGACGGTCTCGGCGTCGCCGGCCACCTTGTCCGAGGAGAACAGCGCGGTGTTGATCAGCGCGTTGGCCAGGGTGTCCATCTCCTGGGCCATGTCCAGGACGGCGCCGGGCTGCCAGGTGTCGACCTGCGCCTTGATGCCGGCCAGCAGTGCGCCGACGTCGTACCCGGGGTTGTCGTGGGTGAACGCCTGCTGGACCATCCGACGCTGGCGCAGGTGGAAGGCGCCGTCGGAGCTGCCGAGTCCGTTGCCGACCAGGGGGCGCACCTTGGTGAAGAACCGCCCCCGGGCGAAGGTGTCACCGCCGTCGCCGAGTATTTCGCGGGCCATGGTGTGGTCGTTGATGAGGAAGGTGGGAGTGCGGCCCATGCGCAGCCGCAGCACGGGTGCCTCGCCACGGACCCGCTCGAAGAAGGCCAGCCTCCGGACCGCTACGGCCGGCCTGTGTCCTGCAAGCAGAACGCTGCCTGACGCCACTGGCACGGAACTGACAACCTGATCCCCCGACATAAGCTCGCTCCCGTCGTCTTTTCTCACTGGAACAGGAGGTACTCACCCAACGCCTCGCCTCAACCGGCGGGCCGTCCGAGTGCGTTGCGATGCTAGCTCGGGCCGGTGGCCGCCCGGCGCTCAGAATTGAGCAGTGGCACCGGGATCCGGCGGCTGTGTCCGCGGGTCCAGCCGGACCGGGTACCGATCGACGCCGAGCGGCGCCGACGCCCTGACCTACGCCCGGTGGCAGCGCCGGGCCACCCCGTAGAACTCGGCCGGGGGGGCGAGGGCCGGACGGTCGGAGGTGACTTTGTGGCAGCTGGTCGGTGCCGTCGTTCCGGCCCGCCATCGATCACGGCCCCAGGCCGGACCGGCCAGGAACCGATGAGGCCATAACCCGTTGCCCGCCCGCTTTCGACAGATTGCGGCCAGCCCCGCCGGTACCGGAGGGCCCCTGCTCGGGCCGCCGTCTTGTGCTTGACTGACGCTCATGGCCCGAGACGAAGAGATCATCGAATTCGCATCGGCGGCGGAGCTGCAGGACTGGCTCGCCCGCAATTACGCCGCATCCGGCGGGTTCTGGCTGAAGCTCACGAACGACGCGGCGGGCAAGGGCGCCCTGACGTACGCCCAGGCCCTCGACGTGGCATTGTGCTACGGCTGGATCGACGGCCAGAAGCGCAAGCTCGACGAGGACCACTGGCTCCAGCGGTTCACGCCACGCTCGGCCCGCAGCCGGTGGTCCAAGGTCAACCGGGAGAAGGTCGCCGCCCTCGTCGAGCAGGGCCGGATGCAACCGCCGGGGATCGCCGAGGTCGAGCGGGCCAAGAAGGACGGGCGCTGGGAAGCGGCCTACGCGGGGGCGAAGACCGCCACCGTCCCGGAGGACCTGGCGAAGGCGCTGGAGGCCAACCCGGCCGCCGCGGAGTTCTTCAAGACCCTCGACAGCCAGAATCGCTACTCCATCCTCTACCGGGTGCAGGACGCCAAGAAGCCCGAGACGAGGGCCCGGCGCATCGAGAAGTACGTCGGCATGCTGGCCAACCAGGAGAAGATCCACCCGTGACCGCACGGCGGCACCCTGCCGCCCACGCGGCTCGGCCGGCGCCCGGGTTCCCTGTCGCAGACCGGTGACCTGGCAGCACTCGCGGAACCCGGCTCCGGCGGCCACCGCACCCTCGGCCAGGCCCTGGCCGAGGAGATGCCGTCAGGCGGGCACAGCCCGCCGGGACTTCCTCGATCGCGCGGCAGAGGTACGGGCGGTGAGGCCGGTCCTGTCGGCTACGGGCGGACGATGGGCATGATCAGCTCGTCCACCACGGCCACCAGGTAGTCGTCGGGGACCGGGGACGAGTCGCCGAGGAAGCGCTGCACCAGCATGGCGGGCCCGAGTTCAGCGACCAACGGGCTGAGCCGGCCGGAACGGATCTCGCCGCGCCGCACCCCGCGCTCCAGGATCAGCTGGAAGACGTTCTGCCGGGGCTGGAAGACGCGCTCCTGCACCAGGCGCACCATCGGCCCGTCCCGGTCGATCTCGGCCAGCAGGCTCTGCATCGCGCGGCCGACCGGGGAGTTGAGGACCTCCGCCTTCTGCCGCATGTGCTCGACCAAGTCGTCGCGGACGTTGCCCTCGTCGGGCGCGTCCTCGGGCGCGGGCAGGGCGTAGTCGAGCGTGTCGACCACGAGTTCGGCCTTGCTGGGCCAGCGCCGGTAGAGCGCCGCCTTGCCCGTCCGGGCATCGGCCGCCACCCGGTCCATCGTCAGCCTGGCATAGCCGACGGCCTCGAGCTGGGCGATCACCGCCGAGTAGATGGCGCGCTCCAGGTTCTCGCCCCGCCGACGGCTGGCCGCCGCCCTCTTGGGCGGGCCCTGGCCTTCGACCGCGGCGTCGGCAGCCAATCCGGCTCCGGACACGGCATCCCCACTTCCCGGACGGCCCGCCCAGCAGACCGCGTATGAACGATTGCGTTCCCTACTTGCCACTGCTAGAGTAGCAAACAGTGAACGCTCTAGTTCCTTAAAGCTTCCTCAAGCTTCCTCGACATTTCCCTGATAAGGCTACCAAATGGCTGTTAGCACCCCTGCAGTCGCAGCCCCGGCGAGCCCGCCCCGGCTAGCGCATCGCACCGGCCTCATGCTGGTTGTCATCGCCATGGCCCAGCTCATGGTAATCCTCGACGCCACCATCGTGAACGTAGCGCTCCCCAGCGTGCAGACCTCCCTGGGGTTCTCCACGCAGAACCTGTCGTGGGTGGTCAACGCCTACATCCTCGCGTTCGGCGGGCTGTTGCTGCTCGGCGGCCGGGTCGGTGACCTCCTGGGCCGCCGCCCGGCCTTCATCGGCGGGATCCTGCTGTTCACGCTGGGGTCCCTGCTCGGCGGCCTCGCCCAGAACGCCGGCTGGCTGCTGGGCATGCGTGTCATCCAGGGCGCCGGGGCCGCCATCGTCGTACCGACGGTGCTGTCCCTGATCGCCACCGGCTTCCCGACCGAGCGGGAGCGCAACCGGGCGTTCGCGGTGTTCGCCGGCGTATCCGGCGCGGGCGGCGCGATCGGCCTGGTGGCAGGCGGGTTGCTCACCGAGTGGGTCTCCTGGCGCTGGGTCCTGCTGGTCAACGTGCCCATCGGCGTCGCCCTGGCCCTGGCCGCGCCACTGTTCATCGGCAAGACGCCGCGGAGCGAGGGCCGCTTCGACGTCGGCGGCGCGATCACTTCCACCGGGGGCGTCGCCCTGCTCGTGTACGGCTTCATCCACGCCTCCGACAGCGGCTGGCAGGAGGCCACCACGATCGGCTCGTTCATCGGGGCCGTGGTCCTGCTGGTGGCGTTCGTCTTCATCGAGAGCCGCACCCCGCAGCCGATCATCCCGTTGCGCCTGTTCGCCAGCCGCAACCGCGCGGGCATCTACGCCCTCGGCGTGGCGATGATGGGTTCCCTGATCGGGATGTTCTTCTTCCTGACCCTCTTCTTCCAGAACGTACTGGGCTACAGCCCGCTCAAGACGGGCCTGGCCTTCCTGCCGCTCAGCGTCTCGATCATCGTCGTCTCCGGCGTGATGATGCAGCTCATCCCCAAGATCGGACAGCGCCTGCCGCTGGTGGCAGGAACGATCCTGATCATCGGCTCGCTCGTCTGGCTGTCGGCCATCTCCGCCGACAGCACCTACCTCAGCGACCTGCTCGGTCCCATGCTGCTGTACGGGCTCGGGGCGGGCATGGTGTTCATGCCGATGACCATGGTCGGCGTGTCCGACGTGGAGATGAAGGACACGGGGGCCGCGTCGGGTCTGCTCAACGCGACGCAGCAGATGGGCGGCTCGCTCAGCCTGGCGATCATCATCACCGTGTACGGCTCGGCGACGAAGGGAGAGACGGGCGACCCGGCGCACGTCCTGGCCAAGGGCGCCTCGGCCGGCTTCCTGGTCGCGGTGGCGATCACGGTCGTCGCGTTCGCCCTGGTGGTCCTCCTCGTCCGGCCCGCCGCGAACGCGCCGATGCCGGGGATGATGCCCGGCATGGACGCCGGCCCGGAAGCGGAGCCCGAGCTCTCGGCGGACGCCTCGCCGTCGGCCCCGCAGGCCAAGAAGGCGGAGTAGCCGCCGGAAGTACCTGGCTGAGGGGGCGGGTCCACGGACCCGCCCCCTCGGCCAGTTCCGGGGTGCCGGGTTACCGCCTGACGCACGGCCTTGAGCCGGCAAGCCCCGCAGCTCGTCCAGCACCCGCGAGTCCCGCAGGACCACGACCGGCGTCCGCCCCAGCGACCGGGCACGGCAACCACAGCCAGCGGAAGGGGACTTGAGGACTTTTCCGCTTCAGCCGTCGTACTGAAAGCGTGTCGGCTCGCCAAGCACCGAGCCGGCGCTCTCGAAGTCGGCCAAGCGGGCCGCCACCGTGGCCACGGCGAGGCGTTGTGGGAGAGCGGCGGAGAACTTCAGTCCGCGTACGGCCCGGCGGTCCACGTCAGGCAGGACGAGGTGCTCACCGACGTTGTCACGGGCGGCACGCCAGTCGGCCGGGGTGAGGTTCTCTCGCAGGCGCAGCCAGCAGTCGGTCGGTCGTTGCAGAGGGTCGGTGACCGACTGGAGGGTCGCTGCCAGGGTGGCGTTGGCGCGGTATCCGGCCCAGGTCCACCAACGGACATCGGAGCCGACGCGTGTGATCAACGTGCCGCCCGGGACCACGGTGCCGGGTGCGTCGGTCTCCCGCTGTTCGGCCAGGCACGCCTCCGCCCGGCGGGTGAGGGACACGGGCGGGTTCGCACCGAGCAGCACCTCACGCATGGCCCGCGTCAGCGCGTACGACAGTCCGACGACGCCACCGTTCATCCACTTGGCGATTCCACCGCCGTCGGCCGGCTCGACGAAGACGCGTTTACGCAGCCAGTCGATGTAGGTCACCTGCCAACTGCGTCCACCGAGCAACAACCGCCTGGGGCCGGGGCGTTCCTCGGTGAGCACGCTCGGGTCGGTGCGGCCGATCTCGGTGCGTCCGGACAGGACGGTGAACTGCGGAGGTGCGGTGAAGGAGGCGGTGAGTTCGATGAAGTGCCGTTTCCCGAAGCGGCGTTCCGCCTCGGGTCCGATGAACAGCATTCCACCGTCACTGTCGAGGTAGCCCTCCTCGGTGAGGAACCGCAGGATGGGGGCCGCCGACGTGTCGAAGGGGGCGAGGCCGTTCCACTGCCGGTCCCACAACTGGTCGCCGAGCTTGTGCTGTTGCAGGGTGACGGCGAGCAGTTGCTGGGCCACCAGGTGGCGCGGCTCCGGCGAGGGGCGGACCGGTTCGACCCAGCCGCGCGACCACAGCAGCAGCAGGCCCGCCGCTTGCAGCAGTGTGTCCTTGCGGGTGGTGAGGAACAGACAGTTGCGCACCGTGCCAAGACGTCGGCCGGTGCGGCCGATGCGTTGCAGGAACGAGGCGACGGAGGCCGGTGAGTCGATCTGGATGACGCGGTCCAGGTCACCGACGTCGATGCCGAGTTCGAGGGTTGACGTGGAGACGATGACGCAGTCGCGGGCCTCGGCGAACGCCTGCTCGGAACGGGTGCGTTCATCGACGGAGAGGGAGGCGTGGGACAGGAAGACGGTGACCTCGCGCGCGCGCAGCGCCGCGCCCAACTCCTCGACCTGGCGGCGCGAGTCGCAGAAGACCAGCCGCTTCTCTCCTCTGTGCAGTGCCGCGATGAGTTTGGCCGCGTTGTCGAGGGAGCCGACATAGTCGAGTTCCACTTCGCCCGCGGGCCTGCTGGACGGCTCGGGACTCGCATTGTCGCCGTGGCCACTGCCGTCGGTGGCCGGCAGGTGCACTCCAGGCGCGACGACCTGACCGCTGCGGCTGCCGACGCCCGCGCCCTGCAGCCAGTGCAGCAGCTCGGCCGGGTTGCCGACGGTCGCTGAGAGCCCGACGCGCTGGATGGGCCGTCCGGTGACCCGCTCCAACCGTTCGAGCACGGCGAGCAGATGCCATCCCCGGTCGTCCCCCGCGAACGCGTGCACTTCGTCGACGACGACGGCTCGCACACTCCCCAGGAGGCGGGCGTGGTCGGTCTTGACGCCGATCAGCATCGCTTCGAGCGACTCGGGTGTGGTCAGCAGGATGTCCGGTGCTTCGGCCCGGATGCGCCGGCGTTGCGATTCCTTGGTGTCGCCGTGCCAGAGTGCGGCCCGTCGTCCCAGCCACTGGGCGTACGTGTCGACGCGGCGGACCAGGTTGTTGAGGAGTGCCTTGAGCGGGCACAGGTACAGCACGGATGTGCCGGTCCACTTCTGCTCGGTCATCGCCGACAGCAGAGGGAAGCAGGCCGCCTCGGTCTTGCCCCCCGCCGTCGGAGCCAGCAGCACGGCGTCCTGTCCGTCCATGAGCGGGGGGATCGCCGCCCGCTGCAGGGGGCGCAGATCGGGCCAGCCGAGGGTGTTGACGATGTGATGCAGGACGACGGGGTCGAGCCGGTCCAGTACGTCGGCCTCCTCGTCCCCCGGGTCTTTCCCGGCCGGGAGACCCTCGTCCGCCATCACAGCTCCAGGTCGATGTCATCGGCCGACGCTGAGTCCCCGGAGACGGTGGCCGCAAGGTTTCGCTCGACGTCGGTGAGTTCGCTGCCGGCGACGGTGAGCCGGTAGTGCCGCCGGGGGTCGAAATCGTCGAACTGGTCCACGCGGTCGAGCACGTCCCCGACGAGTTTCTTCAGGAACAGCCGGGGAGCCACTCCGACCTTCCCGCCCAGCGCCCCGCCGACGGCCACCGCGAGGTCGGCGACATACACGTCGTCGACGAGCTTGCGCACACGGTCGGGTGTGTGTGCCGCATCGGCGTACAGATCGCGGATGGTGAGGCCGAGCCCGACCAGGGACTCCTGGTTGAAGCCGGGCAGCCTGATCTGCACGGCGCGAGGGTTGTCGAAGCGCGGGTCGGTGGTGAAGTCGGTGGCCAGCCGCTGCGCGAGCGGTGCCAGACGCTGCACGCCCTGCTGACCGTCGTAGAAGGCCGGGGTACCCGTGATGACCAGGTAGAGGCCGGGGAAGCGGCCCGAGTGCACCTCGTCGATCAGCTGCCGCAGCGCGTTGAGTGCCTTGTCGCGGGCGTCCGAGCGGACCCGCTGCAGCGTCTCCACCTCGTCGAGGACGACGAACAGCCCGGTGTGTCCTGAGTCGCGCAGCACGGTGAGGAGCCCCTGCAGGAACCCGAGCGCACCGAAGTGGTCGAGGTCGCCGCGCACCCCGGCGGATCGGCGGGCGGAGGCCGCCACGTGCGGCTGGCCGCCGAGCCACGCCAGGACGGCCGCCGCGGTCGCCTCGTCGCCGTCGGCGAGGGCGGCGCGGTAGCCGCGCAGAGCGGTGGCGAACGACGGAGCGTGCCGGGAGACCTCGGCGAGCCGTGCGACGAGCAGCCTCTCCACCTCGGTCGGGAGCTGGTCCTCGGTCGAACCGGCGGCGAGTGCGTCCTCCTCCAGGGCGTAGAACCAGGCATCGACGACGGGTCGGAGGGCGCTCGCGGGGAAACTGGAGGTGGTGAGGCGCTCGGTGAGCCGCCGGTAGACCGTCTCCAGTCTGTGCAGTGGTGTCTCGTTCTCCGAGATCTGGATCTCGGCCACGGCGAAGTTGCGACGCTTGGCCCGCTCCCCCAGCCAGCGGGTGAAGAACGTCTTGCCGGACCCGTACTCGCCCCGCACGGCCTTGAACACGGAGCCCCCGGACGCGACGGCGTCCAGTTCCGCGTCCAGGGCCGCTTCGAACCGGTCGAGTCCGGTGGCCAGCAGGTCGAGCCCGCTGTCGGGTACGGCACCGCGTCGCAGCGCGTCGATGACGGTACGGCGGCGGGCGGCGCTCACCTGTGCGGGGCGCTGTGGTCCGGTGGTGCTCACAGGAGCCAGTCTTCCATTTCCCCGGGCACGCCGTACGGGGACCGGATGGCGGTCGCCGAACGGTCGGTCTCGTCTTCGATGCCCGGCGTGTGAACCAGTGGATGATGTCGTACATCCCGCTCGAGAAACCGGGGAGGTGCCTGCGGGCGGACTCCGCAGGCACCCCGGATCCTGTCAGCCCGCGCGGAGGGCGAACTGCTCGCGCAGCAGCCCCTCGTGGAGGCGTAGCGTGCGTCCGTCCGGCAGGGTCTCCAGGACCTGCACGCCGTCGTAGTTGAGGAGCTGCCGCAGCACTGCGGCGAAGCCGTCGCCCCGGGCGGTCGGCATGCCCGCCCGCTGGGCGAGCGCGGTCACGGGCAAGGTGGCACCCGCGTCGAGCAGGGCGGCGAGGGCCTTGTGGACCTGCTCCTGCTGCGGCTTGCGGGCCAGCCCGTCGAGCTGCACCTGATACGTCTCGGAGTCGAGCAGCGCTCTCACGATCACCTCGGTCCGGGAGACGAGGGTCGGTGTGAGCAGCGTGTCGTCTCCCCCGGCGGTCAGCGCCACGTCGAACAGCGCGTCGGGCAGCGACTCGGGTGCGGGGTGCTTCTTGCGGGGCTTCGCCGTGCCCTTCTTCGCGGTCGCGCCGGCCGACTGGGCCGCAGGCTCGCCCGGAACCGGCCGGCCCGCCTCCTTCGAAGCCCACCAGGGTGGTCGCTGATCCCCCAACTCCCGCCACCCCTTGGGTGGTTCCGCCCCGAACGGCAGGAAGGCGAGCACCGGAATGGTGAACTCGGCGAGGGAGACCCCGCCGTGGTAGCCGGCCTTGAGGGCGGTGTAGCGGGAGTCCGCGTCCCAGAGCGCGACGATGGACGCGCCGGGCTCGGGCCAGACCACACGCGGTCCGGTCAGGGCGATCTCCCGTTCGCCGGTGGGGCCGCCGGGCAGGCGGTGGCGCGCGGACGAGGGCTCGGTGGCCGCGTCGGCCTTGGTTCCGTGCCGGTCGACGACGTGGCCGTGGTCGCTGGTGACGATGACCGCCATGCCCTGGGCCGCCGCCACGCGAAGCAGGTCGCGCAGGCCGGGTACGTCGTCGACCCGCCAGGTGCCGTCGCCGAGTTTCTGTTCCTTGGCGAGCCGGTCGTCGATGGCGTTGAGGACGACGGCGACATGGGTCCTGCCGTCGGTGAGCGCTTCCGTGAGGGCCGGGCCGAAGGTGTCGCCCGAGGTGTCGGTGCGCAGGTCGTCCTTGTGGAAGACGGCGGCCGGTGCCCCGTTCCACAGTTTCAGCGCGGGGAAGAGCCGCTTCTCGTCGGCCTGGGTGCCCTTCACCAGGGTGCCCGCGAAGAGCGAGGTCCGGGACACGGCCGTCACGGTGGGCAGGGCGGCGGCCATCGCCCGCCGACGCGGGGTGTCCTCGGCCAGTGGGTCGAACTCCGCCCAGGAGCGGCGTAGTTCCTCGCCGAGTTCGTTCGCTATGGCCGCGCTCATGCCGTCGAGCACGAGCAGTAGCACCCGCCGTTCCTCCCCGCGCCGGACGACGGGTCCGATCACCCGGTCGAGGAAGGTCTCGACGGTGAGCATGCCGCCGGGCGGGGTGCCGTCCTGTGTCCAGCCTGCCAGTGAGCGCGCGAAGGACGCGTCGATCTGGCGCCGCCGGTCCCTGACGCGCGTGCCGAGGGTGTCGTAGGCGGCTTTGAGAACGGAGTCGGGGTCACCGCCGGCCTCGATGTGCTCGAGGGCGAGGTCGGCCCAGCCGGTCTCGGTCACGTGCCGCTGTATGGCGGCGCCGACGCTGGGGGCGTCGGCGGCCGGGTCGGCGGCCAGCCAGAGGGCGAGGCGCTGCCCCATGCGGGCGCGTTCGATGCGGGCGGCCTCCTGCGGATCGGTGGCGAGCCGGTGGTCCGCGAGCCGTCGCACGGCCTCCGCGACCGCGGCCGTGTCGCCCGCCGCGAGGGCCTGGCCGACGGCGGTGAACCGGGCTTCGAGTCCGTCGCGCAGGACGGGGCTTGCCGCGACGGCCGCCTCCGCACCGAACTGGCGGGCCAGCGCGGCAGCCCGGTCGAGCACGATGCCGCTGGTGCGGCGCGCCTCGCGGGCCTGGTCGGCGTCGGCCCCGCCGCCCCGATGTCCGGCCGTCAGCAGCGTGTTCACGTATTCCTCGGCGGACCGGCCGAAGACGCCCAACAGAGCGTCGAGTTGTTCGCCGGTGGCTGGGGGCTGGTCGCCGAAGTAGCGTTCGGCACGGCCCCGGGCCTGATACGTCTGGGGGGCGGGCTCGGCGTGCTGCCACAGGGCCTCGCACACGAGGCCGAAGGCGGCTGCGTCCGTGCCACGCTCGGCGTCGACGAGAGCGAGCAGAGCGCGTCCGGCGAGACCGGCCTGGTCCTCCTCGCCGAGGAAGGCGGTCAGCCCGGCGCGCTCGGGCCCCCGCAGGCCGAGCAACCGCTCGGGGGCTCCGGGCCCGGTCGACCAGTGCAGCAGGGTCTGCGCGTCGAGCCGGTCCTCGCCGGGGCGTCGCGGACCGCCCTCGGTGTCGTAGCGGCCGAGGCGCAGGCGGCGCTGGGCGAGTGCGGTGAGGGCGTACTGCCGGGACAGCCAGCCACCGGGCACCGGCGGCCAGCCACCGGGCGGGGTGGCGTCGAGCAGGGCTTCGGCGGCCCAGTTGACGTCTTTCAGGCGCGGGTCGATCTCCTGGGCGCCGAACGCCTCCCGTACGACGTCCCAGCTGTCGACCAGGTCGATGCGCTGCTTGTGGACGCGGGCGGTGATCGCCGGGTCGAGTTCGTTGTGCTCACGGTCGGTGAGGACGACCAGGACGGCGGGGCCGGGACGTCGGCCCGTCAGGTGGTCGAGGACGAGTTCGTGGACGGCGAGCGGTGAGGGCGCCACCGCGACTCCGGCTGTCCGGCCCTCGCCCCAGGCGGGTTCGGCGGGCCCGTCCCACTGGAGCGCGGACCTCAGCAGGACGACCCGGCGCCTGCTCTCGCCGTCTCCGGTCAGGGAGGCGGCGAGGGAGGTCTGCGAGGACAGGTACTGGGTGACGGTCGCGGTGTTCAGCCGGACGGCGCCTGGAGGGGCGGCGACGGTGTCCGTCATTCGACGACCTTCCAGGTGATCTCGATGGTCGCGTCGGGGTGGCGGGCGGCCAGTTCGGACAGTTCCGCCTGGAGGTCGGCGGCGGCGCATGCCACGGTCGTGAGGCGGCCACCGGACGTGTGCGTGGTGCCGCTCGCCGAGGAGGGAGTCTCCTGCTGGGTGAAGGGGATCCGCGGGTCGCTCGTCGGCCTGCCCAGGTCCAGGTCGTCGGCCGTGGTCCGCGGCGCGACGGGCGCGGGCGGCGGGGTGGTGGTCTGGCTGCGCTTGAGCAGGGCGACGACCTCGCGCTGGGTGCGGGCGAGCGAGTCTCGCAGGTCGGCGGTGCGCTGGTCGTCGCGGGCGATGTTGCGCAGCGAGTCGAGCAGTGCGGCGCCCTCGGGGCCGAGTCCGGCGGCGAGTTCGAGGGTGCTCCAGGGCGCGGAGGCGACGGCCTCCGCGACGCCGCGGGCCTGCTTGATGGAGGTCCCGTACCGGTCGGCGCTGGTTTCGCCCAGGTCGAAGGAGGCGAGGGCCTCCACGGTCTTCTTCGCCCCGGCGGCGCCCTTGCCGGCTTCCGCCGTGAGTGCGTCCAGGAGTTGCAGGGAGCGCCGGGCGAGGGCGAGCCGTCCGGTGTCGGCGGTCTCGTCGAGGCCGAGGAAGGAGGCGTGTGCCTCCAACTGGTGTACCAGGTCCGCCGCGTGGTCCCGGTGGGCGCGGGCGGCCTCGATGATCTGGCGGGCGAACTGGTTGATCATGCGACCGCGCCACAGGGTGGGCGGCTTGGCGCCGAAGATCGTCTCGAACCGCTGCCGTGCGGTGTCCCAGTCCGTTTCGGCGGGCCGTGGCTGGTTGCGCAGCGCGTCGAGGTCCTTGATCGCGGACAGTTCGGGCGCGGGGTCGAGTACGGTGCCGCCGCGCACCCACACCCGGTCGTCCATCTCGGCGAACGCGGCGACGACGAGCCGGGCGAGGAAGTCGGGCAGGCCGCGCGGGTCGGGCTTGTCCGTCCAGTCGGTCAGGGTGATCAGCGACAGGTCCCCGGTGACGCCCTGGGCGCTGGCGAGCCGGCGGAAGTGGTCGGCCCAGTAGCGGGACAGCTCGAAGTAGGCCTCCTTCTGCTGCCCGAGCCGCAGGGGGCCGGCGATCCGCTGCATGAGCCTGCGGTCGGCGGCCGGGACCTCCACCCGCCCGTCACGCGCTTCCGCGGCGGACCGGACGTGGGCGAACACCTTCTTGGTGTCGATCGGCTTGACGGCGACGCCGGTGCCGTCGGGGTCGAGGTCGGGGTGTGCCGGGTACTGGTGGACGAGCAGCTTGCCCGCGACATGCCGGATGCCGTCGTGCAGGCTCTGCCCGAAGGACAGGGTGAGGCCGTCGACATCGGGCACGGGGACGAGGTGGTCCTCGAAGTCGGGCACGACGTCGGCGGCCTGTTTCTGGGCGAGCCCGTACGCCTGCTTGAAGGCGCCCTTGACCTGCTTGAGCAGGGCCTCGCGCTGGGTTTCGAGGAGGCCCCTGGCGCGGCTGCGGTTGTCGGCGTTGAGGTGGCCTGCGTACTGGGTGTCGAAGCGGTGCTCGTCGGCGAGGGCCTTGTCGATGACGACGAGACGCCGGAAGTCGGCGAAGCGCTGCGCGGACAGATGGGCGGGCAGCCAGGCGACGATGCGGGACCGCTCGCCCTGCTGGCGCTCGCGCAGCCGCCGGATGCGGTTGACGTCCTCGACCGGGCCCCACTCGCCCTCGTCGAAGGGGAGGTCTATGGCGATGCGCCAGCGGCCGTCCTCCTGGGGCATGAGGTCGTGGTCGGGCAGCTCGTCCTCGTCGGCGACGTTGCCGAACACGATCTCGGCGGTGCGGGCGGTACCGCGCCACACGAAGCCGAGATGGTCGCTCAACTGCCCGTGTTCGACGCCCAGTTCCTCGGACAGCAGCCGCCGGGCGAGGGCGACCCGGTTGCCGGGGTTGTCGTTGACCTGGGCGTTGGCGATGACGGAGTCCACGTCGACGCCGGACAGTTCCAGCCGTACGCCGGGGTTGGCGTCGGTGCCGGTCTCCTTGATCTCGGGGAAGCGGGCCGCCCACTCGGCGACCTTGTTCTTGATGATGCCGACCTCGGCGCCCGGGATGGGCGCGAGGACCGACCCGTGGTTGAGGGCGCCGAGCCGCCGGATGGTCAGCTCGGCCAGGGAGGGCACGCTGGGGGCGAGCGCGGACAGCAGCAGGGTGCACACGAGCCGGTTGTCGCCGACGAACATGCGGCAGCGGTTGGCGCGCTGCGGTTCGGTGATGGCCTCGGGCCGGTTGACGTACTGCTCGACGTCGTCCTCGGTGATGTCGTACGAGCTGAGCAGGTAGGGCCGAAGCTTGGTCTTGTACAGCTTGTCGGCGGCCTCGAAGACGACCTTCAGGCTGTCGGTGAACGGCTTGTCGCCGCCCTTGGCGATCACCGGGTAGAGGTCGCCGACGGGGATGAGCTGCCCGAGCCGGATTTCGCCGCGGTGGTCGGCGAGGAGTTCGCCCATGAGTTTCAGACCGGTCCGGGAGCGCTGCAGCGCGGACGAGATGTGGACGAGGGTGTCCATGAACGCCGGCGAGAAGGGGTACGTCAGCCGGAACGACTCCGCGTCCGCGCCGGTCGTGCCCTTCTCGGAGCCGAGGAGGGTGTCCCAGACCTGGGTGCCGACCCGTTTGGTCTGCTCGAAGGCCGCGTCGACGAGCCGTTCCGCCTCGGCGTCCTTCGGCTTGAGGATGCGCGCGTGAGCGATCTGCGGGAGGTTGCGGTCCTCCAGGGTGATCTTGTCGAAGCGGCCGGAGGCCAGGTTCAGGGTGTCCTGGATGGAGGCTTCCGCCGCGCCGGACACCTCTTCGCCGACGAGTTCGCGCAGGTCGCGCTGGCGGGCGATGAACGACACGACGGGGATGGCGCGGCGGGCGTCGCCGCCCTCCACGAAGTTCGTGATCTTGCTGGCTTCGCGGGCCACGAACTTCTGCTCGTGGATGAGGGTGGCGAGCCAGAGGATCAGCTCGTCCAGGAACAGGATCAGGCCGTCGTAGCCGAGCGACTTGGCGTGCTCGGCGATGACGGACAGACCGGCGTCCAGGGAGATGAAGCCGTGCTCGTTCTCGACGGCGTTCCTGGCGAAGCCGGGGAAGAGGTTCGTGCCAGCGTCGTTGACCAGTTTGGCGCGCAGTTCGGCCGGGGTGGAGGGGTTGCGGAGGTTGAGCGGGGTGCCGCCCTCGTGGTTCTCCTCGGCGGCGAGGGCGGTGTCGAGGAGCTGCGGGGTCCAGCCGAAGCCCTCACCCCACTCGTCCGTTTCGCCGTCGCCCGGGTCACCGCCGCCCAGGCCCCGGATGACCGCCTCGTCACCGTAGGTGGCACGGTTGGCCCGGATGTCGGCGAAGAGGGAGTCGGTCCGGTACACCTGCGGGGTCGGCGCGTGCGGGTGCAGCTTCTTGACGTGCGTGACGTACCCGCCGAGCACCCTCTGTTCGAGGGCCTTCGCACCCAGCATGTGGTACGGCACGAGCAGGAACCTCTTGCCGTCCGTGGTCAGCCACTCGTGCTTGGTCAGCACCGGGTCGAACTCGGTACGGGCGCGGGCGGCCGGGTCGCCGCTGAGCAGGGCGTACAGCACGGCCATGAAGTGCGACTTACCGGAACCGAACGAGCCGTGCAGGTAGGCCGCCTTGGAGCGGTGCCCGTCGAGCGAGGACTTGATGAGCGCCAGCGCCTCGTCGAAGTTCTCCAGCAGCCGCTCGGTGACGACGTAGTCCTTGAGCGCGTTCTGGGCGCCCTCGGGTGTCGTCGCCTCGGCGAGGGACAGCACGAAGTCCGAGGTCGAGACCTTTTCCTTGATGTCGATGACATCGCGGAGGAGGGGCGGCTGCTGGGCCATTACCGGTCACGCTCTCCATCTGGTGGTCTCCGCCACCGCTCGTCCTCGGTCGTCCTGGATGTCCGCCGCCTGTTCGGCCGACCAAGGGGGACGGCGAAGCCGAGCGACCACAGCGAAGGCGGGCCGCTGTCCACCCGCGCCGGACGCGTCCGGCCGCCGGGCACGCGCTTACTCCCCCTTGCGCTGTATACCCGTCTTCATACCGATCGATCAACCGGCGACCCTCGCACCCCTGGCCACCGGAATCAGATCAGGACCACTGAAGACATCTCACTCCGCAAGTCGTACCGGAATGTCGTACCGTTGCTGTACCATTTTCCAGTACCACGAGGAGAGGTTGCCGCAGATGACCATAAGCGCCAGCGAGGCCCGCAAGGACCTCTTCCCCCTCATCAAGCGCGTCAACGACGACCACACCCCTGTACGCATCAGTTCCAAGAGCGGCGACGCCGTGCTGATGTCCGCCGAGGACTACGACTCCTGGCAGGAGACCGTCTACCTGCTGCGCTCTCCCGCCAACGCGCGCAGCCTCATGGAGGCCGTCGCACGGGACAGGGCCGGTGAGACCGTGGTCACCAGGACCATGGCAGAGCTGGAAGAGCTGGCGGGTGACGTGTGAGGAGCGTCCACTTCGACCCGGCCGGATGGGAGGACTTCCTGTTCTGGCTCGGCTCTGACCGCGCCATGGCCCGCAGGATCACCCGGCTGATCGCCGAGATCCAGCGCACGCCCTTCACCGGCATCGGCAAGCCGGAGCCCCTGAAGGGCGACCTGTCCGGCTACTGGTCACGCCGGATCGACGACGAGCACCGGCTCGTCTACCGGGTGGACGAAAAGGAAGTCAAAATCCTCAAGGCCCGCTACCACTACTGAGGCCACCACTCGCCACCGCGCCGAACACCCCGCCGCGTCATCCGCCGGACGGCTGCGGCGGGCGCCATCGACCCGATCGGTACTCGTCCAGCAACCGACGGCTCGCGACCGTGAAGGGGTGTACGGGGCCCAGGCCGCGTTCCCGCCGCTCGACGACGTCGGTCATCAGCGCGATCCCCTCCTCCACGTGTGCGAGCGCGACCCTGGTCCGGGAGAGGAGTTGCCGGGCGGCGAGCACGATCGGGTGGTCGGGCCCGAAGCGCCGCACATACGTCTCGGCGACCCGCCGGATCTCACCGTCGGCCTCGTCGAAGCGGCCCAGGAGGTACAGCGCCCACGCGTGGTTGTGCCGGGCGCCCAGGGTCACGGTGTGGTCGGGGCCGAGAAACCGGTCGCATTCCGACGGCAGCGTGAGCAGTGTGCCGCCTTCCTCGGTGACCACTTCGGCGGCGGGCAGCATCTCCAGCAGGCTGGCGCGGGCCCGCAGGGTGAGCGGATGCGCGGGGCCCAGCGCCGAGCGCCGCCCGGCGACGGTGTCGCGGAGCAGCGCGACGGACTCCTCGCGTCTGCCGAGGTTCGCCAGCACGAGCTGGAGGCCGTAGCCGCTGTCCGTGGTGTCGGGGTCGTCGGCGCCGAACAGGCGCTCCTGGGCGTCCCGGACCGCGCGGAGCGCCGCTTCGGCTTCGGCGTACCTGCCGAGCCGGAACAGTGCCCGCCCTGCTCTGGAGCGGGCGGCGAGGACCGTACGGTGGTCCGCGCCGAGGAGTCGCCGTGCGAGGTCCGCCGCGCTTCGGGCGGTCTCCCAGGCGGAGAGGTAGTCACCGGTGCGGTGCAGGGCGACCGACAGCCGCGTCGCGACGGCCAGGGCGTCGGCGGCGGACGGCCCGCCGATGTGCCTCAGCAGGGCCAGCGCGTGAGGTACCAGCAGGCGCAGTCGCGGATCGTGCGGACCCGCGTCGGGTACACCGGGCACGGCCGCGTCGAGCAGCCGGACGGCTGTCGTGTCGAGGGCGGGCACCAGGTCCGCGGGGGTCGCCGCCGAGACGCTGTCGAGCAGGATGCCGTGACTCTGTACGCAGCGCGCGCCGGCGGCGTCGACCAGTTCGGACAGCGACTGGTCCAGGAGGGCTCTGAGGGCTGTCTCGGTTCGGGCACGAGGCAGTACGGCGCCGATGCCGGCGTGGTTGAGCAGGGTCAGTGGCAGCGGCTCGGCGGCGAACCGGGCCAGCAGCCTGAGCAGGGCCGCCGCTTCGGGCAGCCCGCGCGCCTCGAACGCGTCGAGGGTCAGCTGCCAGGTCAGGCCGACCAGATGCCGGGGGTCCGCTTCGGACAGCGCGTCGGCTCCCCGGTCGATCAGCTGGACCCGTTCGTCTCCGTCGAGCTGGTCCCCGTAGGTGTCCATCGTCCAGGGGTCGATGACCTGGTGGGAGAGGAAGCCGCCCGCCAGGGTCAGGGCGAGGGGCAGCCGCCCGAGCCGGTCCGCGACCCGCGCCGCCTGCTCCGTCGTACCGCTGTGCGGTGCGAGATCGCGCAGCACGAGCGCGGCGTCCTCTCGGGGCAGTACGCCGATGTACTGCAGCTCGGCGCCCGGCCACCACCGGGCCGCCGCTCGCCGTGTGGTCACCAGGACGATGCCGCGCGGGCTGGTCCGCAGCCAGTCGCCGTCCCGCAGGATCTCCGGCTCGTCGGTGTTGTCCAGGACCAGCAACCAGGGTTCGGCGGAGCGGTCGAGATACGTCCAGGCGAGGTCGGCGGCGGGTCTGAGGCCATTGCGTGCGGCGAGCAGTTCGCCGTCGCCCGCTCCTCGGTCTGCGGCTACGGCGAGCATGCCGGCGCGCAGGCTCGCACGGTCGGACGCGTTGACCCACAGGCCCACCCGGCCCTGTTCTTTGGTGACTTCCTGGAAGAGGGCGCAGGCGACCGCCGTCTTGCCGGAGCCGCCCATGCCGTACAGCACGTAGACCTGGCCGCCGCGCTCCGCCTCGACGCTCGCCCGCAGACGCTCCATCACGTCACTACGGTCGCGGAGCGCGACGGGGGGCCGGCCGACCGCCGGGCGTCGCACCGAGTCCGGTCCGCCGTGCTCCGGCTCGTCACCACCGTGGTGGTGGTGGTGTTCGTTGATGTGCTGGTCGCCCCGCGACTGGTAGACACGTCCCTGGTCCTCGGCGTGGCCGTCCGTCCCGCCCGTCATCGCTCTGCGATGTGCTGGTCACGTCCCGCTTGGTAGACCCGGGCCTGACCGGAGGCGGTGGCGTGCTGGGTGATCTGCCGGGCGGCCGAGCCACCGGGATCGAGTTGGTCCAGCAGTGCGCGCAGCTCCTCGACGGCGGCAGGCCGGGCCACGAGCAGCCGCCGCACCAACCCCTGCCACTGGAGCCGTAGTTCGTCCAGGGTCTCCTGGTCGTCCGCCGCCACGGCGGCCAGCACGTCCTCCCGACCGGCCTCCCACTCGGCGGCTACGGTCTCGGCGCGCTCGGGTTGCGTCCGGCGCCAGAGCCGCGTGACCCCGTCACGGGCATGCTGCCAGGCATCGGTCGCCATCAACGCGACCAGGGTGGTCCCCGCGCTCTGTGCGAGCAAGGCCACTTCTGGATCCACAGCCGCCCCTCCGTTCACCCGATTATCCGATGGCGCAGATCGCGCAGATGACACAGATGACACAGATGGAAAGTGTCACCTGTCAGGCGTTGACATGATTTTCCTTCCGGTCAATATCATTCCAGCCCCGAGCGACATGAGACAAGGATGAATCAATCCTCGCCATTACCCCTGTGGGACGGTTCCCACACAGGTCAGGCAAGCAAGGTGCAGGCTACAGTGAGGCATCCCGACCGATCGAGGGGGCGATGGAAATGGCCAGGCCATGGGAAGCGGATCCGGACACGGGTTTCAAACAGCGACTGGGCAAAACACCCCAGGAACTCGGAAACACAACCGGCACTCCTGACTGCCCGGACATGTGGGAACTCACCAACGGCGACATCGCCGTCATCGGCCGGGACCTCACCCAGTCACTCGGCAGGAACCTGCCGGACGGGGTCTCGATCGGGTCGGACGAACGCCTCGTGGTCATCCCCAGGAACATGCTCATCGCGGCGAAGCCGGACATCCCCAGTGTTTGACTCCTTCCCCGGCGGCGCCTCCGAACGCCTGGACCGCTCCACGTACCACGCGGACTTGAGCCGGATCTACTCCGGCGGGATCGGCTTCCTCAACAAGCTTGAGCGCGGCCAGCACTTCAAGGAGCGCGGCTTCCCGAGCTGGGAGGCCTTCGCCGACGGCGACTGGGAGAGGGCTCTGTCGCTGGCCGAGGAGAGGCGCGAGGACTACGCCGAGGAACTCCGCAAGGCGTCGCGACTGGGCGTCGCGCACCGCCGCCTTCGCGTCGTGGAGTTCCCGGTCACGCCCTATGTGCAGTGGGAGTTGTTCGTCCTGCGCGTACGCGTGGACCTGGGCGACGACATCAGAATTATCGACGCTCGCGATATTTCGAACATCGAGCGGAGTCGCCCGGTTCCGGAAGTAGTCATTCTTGGCGATGCAGCCATGTATGAGGTCGTCTACGACGAGGACGGAAACGCGGCCGGAGCCAACCGCTACACCGACCGCTCACTGATCCGGGAAACCAACGCCGGATTCGACACGCTTTATGAGCGTGGTGAGGGGTTCCACGATTTCTTCGACCGGGAGATCGTCACTCTGGCCCCGCCACAGGTATCCGGTGCTTCGACAGGCTTGCGCGGTTCGCGGTGATCAGCGGGCCGGGATGACGAGCGAGCCCTCGAAGACGCGCTCAACCATGTCCGTCACGGGGCGACCGCGCGGACGAGGAGCGTCCCGATGTGCCCGGGATGAGGCGCGTCGAGGACCCACGCGTCGGCCGTGGCGAACCCGTCCCGGATGAGCAGGCGCTCCCGGACGGCCGGCCGGTAGCTGTAGCGGTAGGTGAAGGCGCTCGGCGACGTCAGGACTGAGGTGCTTCCAGTTTGATGGCAGTGGCGTCCGCGCCCGCCTGTTCGGCGTGGGCTGTGGCGAGAGGCTCGTGTTCCTCCACGACTTCGCCTTCCACGATCTCCCCGTCCATCACCTGTTCTGACGAGTTCGCCAGCGGCAGGCTGGAGAGGTGCTTCTTGAGCCTCTTGGCCATCGGGAGGTAGGTCGCAAGAGTGAGCGTGCCAGACACAACGGCCCCGACCACGGGGATGGCCTTCGAGACGCTCTTCGCGAAGGACTGCTTTGTCATCTGGACGCCGAGGTAAGCCGCGACCTTTTTCACCATCGGGTAGACGACACCCTTGGTGAGTGCCTTCTGCGGCAGCTTCTTGGCGACCTGCTTCGACATCATCCCGGCGACCTTCCCCACGGCGGCGTTCGCCGACTGGGTGCCGAACATCACGCCGAAGAACAGCGTGAGCACCCCCATGGTCGCGTCGTCGACGTCATCGCCGTCGTCGGAGAACAGATCGGGCCAGCTGTAGAGGTACGCGAGTTTCTGCGCGATACGCAGCATGTGGCCGAAGTACTGGGCCAGGTCGGCGGGCACAGTGGCGGGAAGGGCGAAGACGCCGGGTATTCCGGCAGCGGCGGAAAGGGCGCTGACCTTGGCGGATTCGAAGCGGATGGAGTCGTTGGCCACCTTGTCGAGAACCTCGACAGTGATGCCCGCCGCAGCGGGGGTCTCTTCTATCGCTCTTCGGATCTCATCCTCGGAGCAGTGGCGAGCCAGCGCACTGCGGAGGTACGCCTCCCTGTTGATACGCACACCCGGAAGCTTCGCCGCGCCCACCAGCACCGCGGAGAAGCGCGACTCGGGGTTCTCGATCTCTTTGCCCTGTTTCATGGCAGAAATCTACAGTGGCGTGGCGCTTCAAGAGGCCTACTGCATCAGCGCAGTTGGGGCATTGCCGTGGGTGGCGGAGGGTCCGGGCTGCGTCCACGACGATGCCGATCATCGCCTGAGAAGGCAACGTGCCGTCGCGAACCCGCGGCGGGGAGGCGGACCTGTGCAGGGCCCTCGGCAAGCACATGCCCACCGGAAGGCCCTGCCATCGTTGCCACCCCTGTCAGAGTGCCGCGAACTCGACGAACGCGGTCCACGCCGTGGGTTCTACGGCAAGTGCGGCGCGGGTTGTGTCCTTCGAGTCGCGGACGTGGACCCTGGCGGGGCGGGTGGCGACCTCGACGCATTCGCCTCCAGCCCCACTGCTGTAACTGCTCTTGCACCAGGCTGACTCAGGTACAGGCTGTTCGACGTTCATCTCTCTCCAAGCAATTTCTCGACGAAGGCCAGCGACTCGCGCGGAGTGAGCGCTTGAGCCCGAAGGAGTCCGTACTGCTCCTCGATCTCCCGGACGGGCTTCCGCGCCGTGTAGAGGCGACTGTCCTGCTGAGCCTCCACGTACGCGATCCTCCGCCCTTCCTTCGTCTCGATCAAGGTGAACGGACCAGCCATTCCGGCGTGCTCGTCCCGCTCCGTCGGCAGCACCTGGATCTCCACGTTACGCCGCTGGCCATGGAGCAGGATCTGCTCCAACTGCCCGCGCATGACGCCCCACCCACCCAGAGGCCTACGCAGGACAGACTCCTCGACGACGAAACTGATGGTGGGCAACTGCGTCCGACAGAAGATCTCCTGCCGAGCCAGGCGCGCCGTCACCCTCTGCTCGACCACGTCCTCATGGAGCAGGGGCCGCCAGTTGGTGAACACTGCCCGCGCATACTCTTCGGACTGCAAGAGTCCAGGCACCCCCTGGTTCGCATACACATGAAGTTCAACGGCCTCGGCCTCCAACTTGGCCGCATCCCGAAAGAACGCCGGATACTGAGCCCGAGCCACCTCCTCCTTGCTCGCGCTCAACACCCCACCCGCCTCCAGCACTTCATCGGCCTGGTCGATGAACTTCGGCGGTGCAATACGTCTCGCTTGCTCGAACGACGCGATCGTCGAGGCCGAGTACCCGGTCAGCGACCCGAGCCTCGCCCGGTCCATGCCCGCCCGCTCCCGGAACAGTTTCAACTGCCGCCCGAACACGAACAGCATGCCCGTCCCGACCTCGTACTCCGGCTGCTGAACCTCGTCGTCCACGCCGCAGCTCCTCTCGTACAACCACCCGATCCGCCAACTCAGGACTCGGGAAACCGGTCACGCCCGACACCACGTACAAGCGCACCGCCCGCGTGTACAGCCCGTACTCGTCAGCGCATCGCTCCTGGTCAACGCTACACAGAGTCCGCAACCGTTGACCCTATGAAGTCAGCAACTCCCCCGAACGGGCATATGCCACAGCACCCTGCACCCGCACACGAGTTCACCATGCGTTTCACCTCGACCCCTCGTGGTGCCCGCCTCGCACGCCGACTCGTGTCGCACCGGGTGAACGACTGGGGCCACCCCTACACGACCCCGGCCAACGAGACGCTCACCCTCATCACGGCAGAACTCACCGCCAACGCCGTACGCCACGGCCACGTCCCCGGCCGGGACTTCCACCTACAACTCACCCTGATCGAGGGCACCTTCCGCATCGAGGTGACTGACACCCGAGCAGAGAAACAGCCCCCGACAAGCCCCCCGGCGACCGACTCGCTTTCGGAGTCCGGCCGGGGCCTGCTGCTCGTCGCCGCCCTCGCGGACGACTGGGGCGTCACCCCTCGCCAGGCCGCCCCGGGCAAGACCGTGTGGGCGGAGCTGTGCGTGCGAACCCAGGGCCACCCGCTCACACACCGGGTGGCCCCTGAACCGACGGATCTCGATCTACTCCTGGCTACTGCTTCACTGCTGCGCGACGACCTCGGGTCGCGGCCTGAGGACGCCAGTCCCGGAGGTCGTCGTCAGTGAGTCCGTGCTCGCCCTGCTTCTGCTGGCGGTAACCGGCGAAGAAGTCCGCCGGGGAGCCGCTGTAGAGCATGTCGAACTCGTTGTGCCACTGGGACAGCCACGGCTGGAGTTCCAGCAGGCCGGCGAGAAACGGCGTGATCTCCTCGGTGGACAGCACGGTGTTGGTGAAGTACGTGGCAAGCGCCTGCGCCTGCTCTCGGTGGTCCCAGCCGGCCCACCCGTACAGCTCGGGGGTGGGCGCGTTGGTCTGCCCATAGGAGATGAACCGCTCCTTGGGCACGTCGAGCTTGCCGCGAGCCCTCCAGTAGGACGGGCGGAGGAAGTCGGCCGAGGTGTACTTCGGCGGCACGGGGATGGAGTCCCGGATCTTCCGCTTGGCGGGCTCGTCGGGTGCGGCATCCTCCTTGCGCTGGAGGTCCCACACCTCTTCCCAGTCGGCGCGCTTCTTGAGGCCGGAGGGCTTGTAGCGCAGGGCTGGCAGGAACGGCACGTGCTCGTCGGTGATCAGCTCGGCGACGACCTTGGCGAGTTCCTTGCGGGGCGCGTAGAGCTTGGCGACGGAGACGAAGTCCTCGTCGCGCGAGAGCGCATCTGTGAGACGGGCCAGCGTGAGAATGGTGGGCTGACCGTTCTCGTCGAACCAGTAGTCGCGGTTCTCCATACGGTCGAGCAACCAGGAGCGCAGGGCCTTGCCCTGGAGCGCGTCCCAGCCCTCGGTGGCCCAGCGACGCTTGTATTCGGGGCGCTCGATCATATTGATGGCACGGTTTGACTCTATTACATCAATCCGCTTCTGCACCATCTCACGATAGGGAGCCGGCCAATGGTTGGGGATTTCTGTGATAGCCACCGAATTATGTCGCTCGAACCACACGGTCGCCTTGGCGTCAGTAGCCACCCGGCGGCCTAGAATGATCTCAAAAGCACGTTCACCGAGATTCACTTCAGGAATAGCAGAGGCGTCAAGGGTGCGCAAATCTTCAGAATGCAGACCGTAAAACGAATAAACTTGCCAGTCCAGCTCTTCTTGAAGTGCAATCATGCGGCGCCGAGTCGATTCCCAACGCTCTCTTGCTTCACGCAGAGCTAGAGAATTGGGGGTACCCTGTCTAACGATTTCCGACGGGCTGGCAGCTATTAGCTCCTGAGCGAGTACGTCCAGCATCGCAGCAAGATCTGCAGGATACTCGGCAGGGAGAGGGAACTCTTGAACTTTGGTGCCAGTGAATTCGTAAAACCTCTCCCACTCATCATGCATGAAGCCACCTGTACCCGACTGGCTACCTTTGTCATGGCTGACCATCTTGAGCCAGAATCCAGCTGTGGAGCTGTTGAGCAGTCCAAGTAGCCGAAGGTGGTCGTCCTCACTCGCCCCCTCTCGCAACTTGATCACGGGCGCGGTCCTGGTGAAGGCACGCCCACTGCGGTCCAGTACCACGTGATTATGTGTGGCGACGAAAGCGAAATTAAGAGACCAAGGATGCGCACCCATATCCTTGGGCAATTGATGCCACTCCCACCACGGCCGACCATCTCTGAAGTAGGTTGCTCCTGAGAACGTCGAGCGGTTACCCAACTCGGTCCGGCTCGGCCACAGCAGACGCGCGATACTCGGCATTGCGTTGAGGGGCGCGGCGGAACGCCTCGAGTCGTATGGATGAATCACACAGTTGCCGTCAGCGATCACATAGTCCCGGACCTCGTCTCCAACACCGAGGTTCCTAACGAACTCCGACTCAGCACTGCGATACTTAAGTGTCCGAGCAGGCATCGCCATAGCATCGTCCGCGTGAGTATCTCCATAGAATCCGATCCGGACGATGTGCGACTTGAGCACTGAAACACGAGCGGTGGCCAGCGCGTCCACCAACTCCAGTCCGCCGTCAGTCAAGATCCAGGGCTTCTTGGCGAAGAATCGCGCTCGATCCAGGTCGTCCACAGATACCCACTGGCTCGCCGAACCCGGCTTGTCGATCTGCTCGACTATGGCTCGCCAGACCGAACCCTCCTCTGCGTTCTCTGGCGCAGCAGGTTCGCCCTGCACACTTCGGACAGTCCGAATGACCGGCGATCGCCCAGCTCCACCTCGCTGCTTACCAACCAGGATGACCGTAGGCGTCCCATGTCCCGGAATGTAGGCACCCGACGTGTCGACGACCTCGGTCAACTCCACTGCGTGCGCGAAGTAGCCCTCAATGAGCTTCGTCCCAAACTCGCGCTTCATGAAGGAATTAGCAGTAATCTGCCCGACCAGGCCGTATCCACGCCCCTCGGCATCCCCACGCTTGGCCAGTTCGAAGAACCGCTGGGCAAACGGTACCGAGAGCGCGTATGTGCCCGCGCACGCCGAATACAGATCACGATAAAGCTCGTTGATCTTCTTATCCTTGACCGTGATGTACGGCGGATTCCCGGCGACCACGTGGAAGTGTCCCGGCCGCAGGATGTCCTGGTACTCGTGCACGTCCTCCGTGGCGTACTTGAACTCGGCCAACTCGTCTACGAGACCCGCGTCTGCTTCTCCGAACAGGTTGTCCTGCTGAGAACGACGAGCCTTGATCAGCGAGTCCCCTACTGCCAGGTGCATCGGCCACTCATACTTCGCAGCCTCCCCCAGCGTCCGCACCCCACTAGCCGCCATAGCCGCAACCAGCAGCCGGAACCGAGCAATAGCCACCGCGAACGGATTGATATCCACCCCGTGTACCGAGTCCAGCGCAGCCCGCACCCGCTCGTGCACATCCTTCCCCGGCTGCCCCTCCCCCCACAGCCGAACCAACCGCCGAAACGCCCCCAGCACAAAGTGCCCCGACCCACACGTGGGGTCGATCATCTTCAGTTCCTCGTACCCGAACTCCCGCACAGCCGGGTTCATCGTCCGGTCGAGGATGAACTCCTCCACGAACTCCGGTGTCTGGAGCAGCGCGTACGTCTTCCGGGCGGCCTCGCTCAGGTCCTGGTACAGATCCCCCAGGAACCGCGTGTCCCACCCCTCCGTACCGTCCTCGTTCAGCGGGTCGGTGAAGTCGTGGACGAGGACGCCCGCCTCGTCCCTCCCCCGCCAGAACTCGACCAGCTCCCGTGCACCGTCATGCGACAGCGGAACCTGGTACAGCGGGTTGTGCCGCTTGTCGAAGAGCAGCCGTCCCGCCTGCCCCTGCCCCAGTTCCTCGAAGGCCTTCTCCAGCCACCCCCGGTACGTCGGGTCCTCGTCCGTCTCCACGTACGCGTCGTACCGTGACTCCGCCAGTTCCCGACGGTCACCGTCCGGCCCCGTCAGGTACGGCTCCGGGATCAGCCGGTTGTCCTCGCAGAACCGTACGAACACCGACCCCAGCACCCACGCCACCGCGACCTGGGTGACCCGCTCGTCCAGCCACGAGGTCCACGTCGCCGCCGTACGCCCGAGCTTGCGCGCCTGGTCGTACTCGGCCCTCAGGCGCGCGCCGACGTCCCCCAGCGCCTTCACCTGGCGCCCGAGGTCGGTCTCGACCGCCTTGACCTGCTGCTTCAGGTCGTTCAACAGAGCCTTGCGGTCGATCACTTGACGTCTCCCTCGACACCACTGGCACTCATACTCGCCACCACCTCGCCGGACCCGCGATGGGCGTTGCCCACCCACGTGTCCGGAAGCTGAATCCACTCCCCCAGGCCGGCCTGGTACGGCACGGCCACCTGCCCGAGCCGGGGTTCGCGCGAGGGGTCGCTCTGCGGGACGAGGAGCCACAGCCCCCGCCCGCCCCGCCGGGCCGCCGAAGCCAGCCGGTCCAGGACGCCCATCGCGTCGTAGCGGGCGAACACCCCGGCCTCCGTCAGCAGCACAGGACCGGCAGGGCCGGCAGGAACCGCCCCGCCACCCCCACCCCCACCGTCGCCCAACAGTTCCGCGATCCGGGGCTCCACCGCGCCCCACGCCGTCCGCGTGTACTCCGCGAAGCGCACCGCGCCCTTCGAACCCGGCTCGGCGGCGTCCGCCTTGAGCAGGGTCTCCCAGGTGGGCTTGGTGCCCGGTGTGACCTGCGCGTGCAGGGCCTCCAGGAACAGCTCCGTCACCGACACCGCGTCCGCGCCCAGCCGCTCGGCGCCCAGTTCCCGCACCGCGTCCCGCACCAACTGCTGCCGTACGGTCAGCACCCGGTACCCGTCCCGGCGGGCCGACGCGAGCAGCCGTTCCTCCGCGCGTACCGCGCCCGCGAGCTGCGGGTCGTCGGCGTACCGCGTCACCGCGCCCGTACGGGTGGACTGCCGCCACGCACCCGTCGTCAGGTAGCTGGAGGCGTCGTCCACCCGGGTCGGCAGGTAGCGCAGGATGCCGTCGCGTTCGTGCATGCTGAGCGAGAGTTCGAAGCCGGCGTCGCGCAGCGCCTTGGTGAGCGGGCCGCCCGTGGGCAGTTCGTGGGTCGTGCCACCGTGCCCGTCGGGGACGACCATCTCCGGGAAGCGAGCCCGGACCCGCTCGTGCACGGCCTCGCCGGTCAGCCCCGGCTGTTGTCCTTCCGGCATCCCCGGGGTCCAGCGGACGAGCCCCGCCTGCGTGAGACGCAGCGCCCTGACCAGCGGCAGGTCACGCGAGTAGATCTCCAGGCGTGGCGTGGCGGCGGCGTTCACGGAGGCCGCGGCCGCCAGCTCCACCATGCGCCGCTCGTCCCAGTCCACCGTGCCCGGCGGCACCGTCAGCGCGCCCAGCTCGGCCAGGACGGTCGCGGCCGTCGGCAGGGTGTCCAGCTTGGCGAGCCGGTCGGCCGTCTTGCCGAGGCGGGTCGCGTACTCCAGCAGGCCCGGCGCGGTCGGGGTGTCCGGGCCGTCGCTCTCCCGCACGTCAAGCGCGAGCAGGCCGGCGCCCAGGGACTCGTCCGTCGCCTTGCGGTTCGGCTGGTGCAGGAACTCGGCTTCCTGCGGCAGCAGTTGCTCGACCTCGACCACGGCCCGTACGGCCGCCAGCGCCATGGCCCGCCGCTGCTCGCGCCCCGCGAGATGCGTGCCGCGCCGGACCGCCAGGGCGTCCGCGATCTCCACCGCCGAGGCGACCCGGCCCATGCTCAGCAGCAGGTCGATGATCTCCTCGCGCAGTGCCTGGACGGCGGGCTCCGCCTTCCAGCGCTTGCGCTCGTCCTTGAGCATCTGCGGGATACGGCCGTGGCTCAGGGCGAGCGCGTCCGCGACGTCCTTCTGCTTCGGCCACACCCCGATGTCGGGCAGCACGCCGTGCTCGTCGGGCAGGCGCAGCAACAGCCGTACCATCTCCGCCTTGTTGCGGTTGGAGCCGTTGTTGTTGACGGCGGGCACGAAGACGGTGGCGAGGGTGTCGAGGCTGACGGAACGGAGCGTACGGGGGGACAGCGCGCCCGCCGACTCGCCCGTGGCGAGTTCGCCGACGAGGGCCGACTCGGCGGCGGTGAGCTGCTCCAGCTCCTCCCTGGCCTCCGCCCGGCCCTTCGGTGTGAGCGGGGAGACGGGGATCTCGCGCAGCCGCTCGCCCCACTCGCGCTGCCGCTTCTGGACCTCGTTGCGGGTCTTGGCGCCGAGGCCTGGGGCGTTGACGAGCTTGCGGCGGCTGTAGTCGAGCAGTTCGCCGACCGACGTGATGCCGAGGCCGTACAGGAACGACTGGGCGGCGGGCGTGAGACCGGAGACGGTCAGTGGGGTGTCCCCGGTGACCTCGGCGGCTAGGCGGTCGCGCTGCTGCTCGGCGGTCTCCGGCTCGGCGTCCGCGATCGCCGCCGCGGCGACGGCCTCGGCGGGTGACCCCTCCCCCATGGCCGCGGCGGCCGGGTGGCGGGAACGGTGGCTGGACGGAACGGTCCGGGAGGCGTCGAGGAAGACCTTGCGCCAGGCGTCCCGCATCGGCTTCAGCTCGGGGAACCGCTTGCCCGCCTCGCGGTGCAGGGCCTTCTGGAAGAAGGCGACGAGACCGTCCCGTACGGCCGGGTCGAAGGCCTCGGCCGCGATGGTCGGGTACAGCCACTCCTTCGCGTCGGTCATGCGCGGCAGGACACTGCCGTCGCCCCACTTGGGCAGCTCACCGGAGGCCATCTGATGCAGGGTGACGGCGACGGCGTACCGCTCGGCGTGCGAGTCGTACGAGCCGCGGGTGATGACGTCGACGAAGGGGTCGAGATAGCCGTCGGTGCCCGCGTTGGTGCTCTTCGCCGGGTAGCCGGCGAGGGAGAAGTCGATGAGGACGAGTTCGCGCGTGCGGTTGGGGCGGATACGGATGGCGATGTTGTCGGGCTTGATGTCGCGATGCCAGACGCCCTCGCCCTCCAGGAAGTCGACGGCGCCGAAGAGGTAGTCGCCGTACGCCTCCAGCTGATCGACCTGGAGGCGGCCGTTCTCGCGGAGCTGACGGGCGACGGTCTCCTCGCGGCGGCGCGGACGTGCGCCGCCCTCCGTGCCCGGTCCGCCGTCGTCGCGTTCGTCACCGACGTACTCCAGGGCCAGGACGGTACGGCCGCCGATGTGCAGCGGCTCGGGTTCGACGAGGCGGATGATGCCGGAATGGGGGCGCAGGCGTCCCATGGCCTCGGCCTCGCGGGCGAGGATCTCACTGCGGCTGTCGGAGAGGGCGACCTTCAGCACGGCCAACGGGCGGGTCCTACGGGCCTCGGCCTGAAGATCGCGGACGAGGAAGGCGCGGCTGGTGGAGCCGGTGCCGAGGCGGCGGCGGATCTCCCACCGGTCGGCGAACACGTCACCGGCGACGGCCTCCAGCGGGTCCTTGTCGGCGGCGGCCGGGTCGTCCTCGTCGCCGGGCCCCTCCGTGGCGGTGGCGGCCTGGGCCGGGGCGGTGAGGGAGTCCTCGACGACCTCCAGCAGCTCCAGGAACTCGTCCACGCTGGAAAGGCGCTGGCCGGGGCGGTAGGCGGTGGCGGCCTGCACCAGGTCGTCCACGTCCTCCGACAGGCCGTCCACCAGGGAGCTGGGGCGCAGGCCCTCCCCCGCCTCCAGGCGGGCCAGCAGCTCGGCCTGGCTGGCGGCCGGGGCCTTGCCGGTGACCAGCAGGTAGGTGAGGACGCCGAGCCCGTACACGTCGAGATGGACCGGGTCGGGATTGAGGGCGGTGAGTTCGGGGGCGAGGTAGGCGTCCGCGTCGTCCGCCAGGTGCATCGCGGACAGGGCGGTCGGCGCGAAGCGGGTCATGCCCTGGCCCTGGGAGGAGTCGCCGCTGCGCTGGGTGGCGATCTGCCAGTCGGAGATCTGCAGGTGCGGGGTGAGCCAGGCGGCCTCCTCCCCCACCGCCCGGCCCTTCCCGCCGCGCGGCCGGGGGACGACGAGCACGGAGCGGGCGGCGAGCGCCCGGTGGTGGATGCGGCTGGAGTGCGCGGAGCGCATGGTCTCGGCGAGCTGGCGGACCAGCGCCATCCGGCCGAGGATGTCCAGCTTCTCGCCGTACTGGACCAGGTACTCGTCCAGCTTCAGGGTGTCCGGGTGGTAGTCGAAGATCAGCGCGGGGCCGGCCGCGTGCCCGGAGGGGAAGTACTGCTTGAGTTCGACCACGCCCGGGTGCTTGAAACGGCCCAGCACCGCGGCCTCGCGCCGGGCGGCGTTCTCGACGGACTGGCGCAGCGAGGCGTCCGAGCCGCGCTCGCTGAGGTAGATGCGGACGCGGGCGGCCTCGGGGAGATCACTGTGACGGGCCAGATAGTCCGCCCAGGTGGGACCGGAGTCGAAGGACTTCCGCTCCAACTCGTACGGGCCGACCTTGTACTGCGCGTCGCTCTTGCGGATGCCGACGCTCTTGAGGGCCGCCTCGATCTCGCGCGAGCCGATCGCCGTGATGCGGCCCCGCTCGTCACGCGGAGGCTGCTTGAGCATCTCGACCAGCTGGTGGACCGTGTACACGCCGTTCTGGTCATGGGCGGGCAGGCGTACACGAAGGCCGTTGTCCGTGAAGCAGACGGCCTCGGCGACCCAGACGCGCCTGCCGCCGGGCAGCGCGAGCAGGCCGGCCAGTTCCTTGGCCTTGCGGTTGACCAGGTGCAGCGGGTTGCCGTGCGTCCGGCGGCGACCGCCGGGAGTGGTCTGCACCCAGGTGCCGTTCTCGGACGCGACCGAGCCGTGCCAGTCCTTCAGTTCGATCATGCAGACGCCGCCGGGAGTGACGACCAGGAGGTCGACCTCCCGCACGTGACCGGTGTTCGCGGTGAAGGTGAAGTTCGACCAGGCACGCCAGGGGTCGGAGTCCGGCAGCCGCTCACGGATCGCCTCCAGGCCACGGCGCTCGTGATCGAACTCGGACTCGGTGACCGTGACCCACCGGCCTTCCCGCATGCCTGTTCCCCGCTCCTCGTGTCCTGCAAGGGCCGCCGTTTCCCCATGACCTGGTCAGCCCCAGGGTCCAGATCCTAGTGGCTGGCCGTGCCACGAAAAGAGACGGTGAAGGACGGGAGTACGGGATATTCCACCCTTATCGCCTGAATTCAGCGACTTGTGCTGTGTGGACCACACATATTCTGGAGCCTCACCCATCCCCTCAGGTGAAATTGCGCAAACTCCGCACAGCAGAGGCCATCGTGATCGACGGCGTCCCGTCCAGCGCCCTCTCGTGTGACGCCGGGGCGGACACACTGCGGCGCCCAAAACCGATCCGCGTCAACTGGCGCGTGCACTAACGTGGTTACCCGCTGCGCACCTTCCCGGAGGGTACGTCGGCGGTGTTCCAGGTGCCGGTCCTCGGCGATGAGCGACGAGTGGTCTCCACCGCGTGCTGTACGCGGTGCGACTGCGGATGCCCGGTAGGGCGATCCCTGCCATTCCCAGCTCACGCTCAGGAGTGGAAACCCATGAACCCCGTTGAGTACAAGCTTGCACGTCGTGACCGGATTCGTCAGATTCTGGTCGACGTCACGGTGGGCGTCGTCATCAACTTGTTGATGACGGCCCTGGCCGCGGCAGCACGCCTGGTCTTCTGACCGGCAGGTGGCGGGCCCGGAAGAGCCCGCCACTCCACGTGCTCGTCCCCGCGTCAGAAGAGACGCAGCTCTCCGGGCGGGGTGTCCTTCTGGCGCTTCCTGCGGCGGCGCCGTCCTCGGCCGGGGCGGGGCAGGTGCGGCTGTCGCGCCTGCTCCGGCAGGTTCTCCCAGGTGGGTCGCAGATCGTGGATCTGGACATCGCCGACGAGCCCCTTCAGGTAGTCCCGGGTCTCCTCGTCCGTGGAGTAGAGCACGGTCGCCCGGCTCGCCCGGGTCATCAGCACGTGGTACGCGTGCCGGACGAGGCGGGCGAACTCGTCATCGTCCACACTCTTCGGCTTCACCTTGGGATCGAACGACCCGGGAACGGCTACCCGCTTGACGCCGGCCTCCTTGTCCACCCTCTCCTTGCCCCGGCGGAACACCCAACGGTCGCCCCGGCGCACCATGTCCTCGCCCATGATCACACCGCACCAGTCCCACTCCAGGCCCTGCGCGGTGTACACACAGCCGATCTGACCGAGGCCGTTCTCGTGCACGGACCAGATCTTGGAAGGCGGGACGGTCTTGTTCTCGCAGAAGGAGTCGCTGTCCGCGTTCCACGGCCGGTGCCAGTCACCGATCCGGACGTCGGGCTCAAGACGCTTCTCCTTGCCCAGGGGTTTCGTCCAGGGCCAGCAGTATCCGGCGACCATGCGCGCTGACGCTCCCGCCCCGGCCTCGGAACGGATGATCCGCTCGAGTTCCTCCGGGCTGTCCACGACCTCGACGTGCATCAGCCCGTCCGGGGTCCACAACTCCGGTTCCGCGTCGGACACCGCCAGCGCGCCACGCACCCAGCGGATGTAGGCGTCGCTGCCACCGCACCGGAACTGCTCCCGCAGGCAGCTACGGACCAGATGGGCGTCGTAGCGCCGTGCTGCTTCCTCCACGAGAGCGGCGGTGCCGACCTCCTGCGGGCGTACGGACTGCCCCTCGTCGAGGAAGAACACCGTCAACCGGGAGGCGTCGAGGAGCTCGTCCACCTGAGGCTTGGTGCCCCAGTCCTCGGGTTTCCAGAAGCGGTTGGTGGAGCGGTCGCGCAGGCGGTGGGCCTCGTCGCAGATCAGCACGTCCAGCGGCGGGTCGGGCGGGGTGACGAAGTTGCTGAAGTAGGTGAAGGTCTCCTTGAACTCCCGGTCGCCGAAGCCGACATGCTCCTGCAGGGCGCCGTTGAAAGCCCTGCTACCGCTCGCGTACTTGACCGTGCGGCCCTCCGCCTCCAGTTCGGCCTTGAGCTGGAGGCCGATGGCGCTCTTGCCCGTACCGGCACCACCCGTGACGAGGAAAACCACCCGTCGTTCGTCGGGAAGGAGCGCGGGCCGCCGGGGATCGGGAAGCACCTTGGCGGCCGTGTCGAGGATCTGGTCCGCGACCTTCTTCTGACGGCCGCGCAGGGTGAAGACCGTGTCCTCGCCGCTGGAGCGGATCATGGCGTCGAGCAACGGGGTGTTGCGCAGGCCCATGCTCCGTAACAGGATCTCGGCCGCCGAGTCGGCACCGTCGTCGGCGAAGCTGCTCCGCAGGTCCGACAGCAGTTGGGTACGGCTGTCCCTGGTGTAGACACGGGCGTAGGAACCGGTCGGCGCGTCCACGCCGACCAGTGGGAGCACTGCGGCGTCGGTGGCGTTGTGCAGATAGGCGAAGCCGCCGCACTCGTAGTCCAGTCCGTGCAGCGGGCCTCTGTCACCCGTGAACGCCTCGTAGTATTCGCGCAGTTGCAGCGCGGGATGCTTCTTCTCCCCCATGCCGGGGACATGGACCAGTTCCGCGGTGGCTCGCTCCACCCGGGTCACCGTCGACCACCGCTTCAGCTCGACAAGTTGGACGGACAGCCCGTTCTCCTCGGGATGATGACCCACGAGGACGACGTCTATGAGCCGCGGGTCCCCGGGGCGGTCGGCCTCGTCGAGTGTGGCCGCGCACTCGACGACCATCTCGACGTTCCCCCGGTCGGCGGCGACCAGATCTTCGGCAAGATGCACCAGGCTCTCCGCCCAGGCGGACCGTTCGGTCAACGAAGCGTCGGTGCTGAGGAAGTGCTTCCATCTCGCGGCGAGGTGGGGCACCATACGGCGTCTTGAGTTCAGGTTCAGCAGATCCCGCGCTGCCAGTTTCAGCAGGAGCATGGACACGAGGTGGATCCCCCAGGGCACGAGTGACTCGTGCGGATGGGGGCATGTCCACGTGGGAAGCCCGTCGGGCCGCAATGACGCCTGGGATCTTAGGGAAGTGACCACTCTCCCGACGCATATGACACGTCGGTCGGCTGGAAGCACCGGCATCATGGCCGAATATCAGGTACTCACCGCCGCAGAGGGGGCTCCTCGATCGCGGCAGGCCGTGACTCCGGCCGGCTGGACACCAGTTCCCGCAGCTTCTCCCGGGTCTCCGGATCGGTTGAGTACACGATCGTGCCGACCATGCCCCGCGTCAGCAGCACCTTGTACGTGTTCCGGATGAGACGGTCCACATCGGTGTCCGGTGTGGCCTTCTTGAACACCGGGTCCTTGGAGGCGGTGCGGTCGGTGACCCAACGGTCGCCTCTCCAGACCAGGTCTGGGCCGATGATGACGCCGGACCAGTCGTACTCGAACCCCTGAGCGGTGTAGACGCAGCCGATCTGCCCGAAGCCCGCGGGGTCGGTGGCCCACAGCGCGGACGGGGGCGCGCCGGAGACCGACCGGTCTCCACGCAGGTTCCATGGACGGGCCCAGCCCCCGATGACGACGTCGGGGGGCAGTGGATCGCCGGGCTTGGGCTCGGGGGACCAACGCCAGCAGTAGCCTGCGGACATCCGGGCACCGTATTTCTCGGCGCGGCGGGCGTCGAGGAACGCCTCCAGTTCTTCAGGGCTGTCCGCGACCAGCAACTGCATGCGGTCGTCGGGCTCCCACACGACCGGCCCGCCGGGCGCGAGGCCAAGAAGCCGGACCACCCAGCGCAGGTAGGCGTCGCTGCCGCCGCAGCGGAACTGGCTTTCCAGGGGGACGACATGACAGTCGATGCCCCGTCTGGACGCGGCCTCACGGATGTCGTCCACGGTGCCCATCTCACCGGGACGCACCACTTGGTGCTCGTCGAGGAAGAAGACCGGTACGTGGGCGACGTCGATGAGTTCGTCGATCTGTGCCCTGCCGGTCCGCAGGGCCGCGCTGGTGTAGCGGTTCGCGGAGGTCTCCCGGATGCGGTGCGCCTCGTCACAGATCAGAGCACCCAGGCTGTTCTTCTCCGTGGTCATGAAGCTGTTGAAGTACTTGAAGAGATCCTGGACTTCCCGTTTCCGGGAGCCGGCCACCTTGCGCATCGTCTTGGTGAACGACTGCGAACCGGTCGCGTGGACCGCGGCCACGCCCCTCCGGTAGAGCTCGCCGAGCAGTTGGAGCGCGATCACGCTCTTCCCGGTGCCGGGGCCGCCGGTGACGATGACGACTTCCTTGTGGTCGGCGCGCTTCGCCCGCTCCACCGCGTTGAGCACCAGGCGGTAGGCGACCTGCTGCTCGTCGAGGAGGACGAACTGCTGTCGCTCCCGCACCTCCTGGGCAGCCACGGACATCAACTGCTTCGACGGCACGGTGGCGCCCGCGAGCAGTTCGTCCGCCGCCCGGACGCCGGACTGCTTGTCGCTCAGCTTCGACCGCAGGTGGTCCAGGAACGCGCCACGGCGCTCCCCGGTGAAGAGCAAACCCCGCGCGTCACACTCGATCTCCCGCAGTCCCGCCGTCCCGGACTCGGTGGCGTTGTGCAGGAAGGCCACTCCCTGGATCCGCCTGCCGTGCTCGGCCACCGCGCCGTTGAAGTTGACCAGGTAGTCGCAGTATCGCCGCACCTGCTCGATCGGATTGAGCACGGGGTGGGCGTACGCGTCGAGATGGCACAGGGTGGGGTCGTCCTCGTGTGGCAGCGCCTGGCTCCACTGCTTCAGCTCCACCACGACGTACGACGGGTCCCCCGTGACCGGGTGCACTCCGGCGAGGACGGCGTCGGCACGCTTGCTGTTCAGCGGGAGCGCGTACTCCAGCATGACCTCCACGTCCCCCAGGCCGGCGTCGTTGAGTGCGGCGGCCAGGATGGGGATGCTGCGTTCCCAGGAGCGCACCTCCGAGGCGCCGGGCCGATAGCCGTGCATGTGGACGAACCGGTCGGTGAGGTGAAGGAACAGCGAACCGTCGAGTGCCATGACTGCGACCGTTTTCGCGGACGCGCGGAACAGCAAGGACTTCCCCCAGGCAGCACGAAGAGACTCGTGCGGGTGGGGGCATGTCCTTCGAGGCTCCACCGGAGTGGAACGGAAGCCCGTCGGGCCGCGTTGACGATGTGTCTGAGGGTACCTGGCGGTCCTCCCAGTCGTACGGGTGGTCGCCAGTGGCGTCAGCGGACGCCGTGTCCGGATTCCCGATGTCCGGATGCCGGAGCGCCTGACCTGGGTCCTCTGCCGCCGCCACAGTCGAGCTTGGTAGCGTCCGCGTCATCCCAGCGGTTGCGGCCGGTGTCGGGCTTACGGGCCGCGAGCGAGCCCGGCCGACGCGACGGCGACCAGGACCCCGTCGTCCCCTGCACCGCCCGACCTGGGCATCGGACGCCTACTTCACGTGGTCGAACCCACGCACGGCGCCCGCCCCAAGGAGTCAGGGACCGGACGGCAGACGAGTCGGGCTGTACGCCGGGTATTCCTGACGCACCTTTCTGACCTGCGGCTTCGTGGGGCGTATCGGTTGTGACCTGCTAGGTCGGGTTGCAGAGGCGACCGGAGGCAGTCAGAGGAAATCGCTCTGATTCGACCCCGATTCGAACCGAGCTGCTCGGAGCCAGTCAGAGGCAATCGCCCTCTGTTTTGGTCCGAGTCGGTCCAGGTCAGACGGCGTTGATCGGGCTGTGAACCCGCTGACAGCACCCGGAATCGACCTCGGTCGAGCCGCGATGGGGACGTCTACCTCCGGCATCGGAGCCAGGCATACGAATGCCTCCAGGATGGCCATCCTGGAGGCATCGCTGGCACCGATTGGAGGTCGGTACCGGACACCACCCGTGGTTTTAGCGGGCCTGGGTGGCGTCTCTGTCCTTGCGGGACGGCTCCACAGTGCCACACAGCACCTACCAGACAGGTTCTCTCCGACGGCCATTTCACCCAGGCGAGCGACTGGGTCTTCACCAGCTGCCTTCGGCTGCAGCCGATCTCATTCTGCTCGGAGACCTCACCGGCCGCTATGCGGCGGGCAGTTACAGCAAGCTCGCCTCCGACGGCCGGACCGTGTCCCTGCGCGATACCCGTCAGGGCGTGGCCGAACACGGGCACCGGATCACGGCGGCCATCGCCTGCCATGTCGCTCGCGCCGACGGCACCGTCGACGAGCTGACACAGCTGTTGCTGCATCCCGAGCACGAGGGCGGGCGGCACGCTCGGAGCATCGCGCTGCGGTCCGGGCAGTCACGTGCCCTGGCGTACATCGGTCGGGTGTGGGCCAGCGCCTCGGCCGCGGTCAGCAGCACAACGATGCTGGGATCGCGGCACCACGCGTACGAGGTTCTCGCCGCGCTGCGCGACCGCATCGAGACGACGCCCTGGCGTGGGGAACGTGGGCGGACCGCGCTGCGGGTCCTGCGGGCGCATCTGAACTTCGCCGAGATCGCGGGCGGTCCCCTACACCACGCCAGCGAGCGGCAGACCGCGGAGGAAGCGGGGATATCCCGCACCACCCTCCGGGCCGTCTACGAGACCGTCCTCAAACCTCAGGGCTGGCTGCAACGTCTGCGAGTCGGCCACGGCCGCGAGGGCTCGACCTGGTATCTCACCGAAGGCAGCTCCGACCGCCACAGCATCCCCGTAGCGCAATCTCGTTTCCGAACCACTCAGTACCCCCCGACCCGGCACTTGAGGAGTGGCCCACCTCTGAGACGGGTACAACGGCCGACCTCGACTCCACCGTCATCGGCCATCTGATGGGCCACGACGCCTTCGCCCACCGCGGTCTCGGCAGCGCCGCCCTGGTGATCATCAGTGCACTGCACGCCCGGCCGGCGCAGACGGTCGCCGAGCTTGTCGGCTCGTCCTCCGTTTCCCGCGCCACCATCTACCGCACCTTGCGGCGCCTGGCCGACCACGGCCTCGTCCACCACAGCGGTGAGACCTGGACCCTAGCTACTCGCGCCCTGGAGGGCTTCGGCGACCTCCCTCCGGAGGCTGCGGCCGAAGAGATCGCCGAGCCAGCCCGCGGCTGGGACGCAGTCGCGACGCGGCACGGGACCGCGGGCGGTGCGGCGCAGCGCAAGGCGGTGCATGCCGCCGAGCGCGCGGCGTACCAGAAAGCACTGGAGCGGCTGTCGGAGCACCGCAGCAAGGCCGTGGTGATCGTCCGCGACGGGCGCCAGGTGCTGGTTCCCGCGCCACGCCCCGATGAGGTTTCCGCCGCGTGGCACGCCCCGGACGGCTGTGTCCTCGATCCGGCCAGTGGCCGTGCCGCTCCCGACTGGCGGATTGCCACCGATGGACGGCTGATCCTCATCACCCCTGCCGACCAGCGCAGTTACGACGAGCTGGCCGCCGCCCATGCCGAAGCCCTCAGTGAATGGGAGTCCGCAGCGTGAACCCACCCCCTCGCCCCACGACCGATCACGATGATCAGGTCACCGCGCAAGCACTGCGGGAGCAGTACGAGTCCGGTTTCACCCTGGACCAACTCGTGGCGAGCAGTGGCCTGTCCTACGGCACGGTCCTCAACCGGCTGCACGAGGCCGGGACCGTGATGCGCACCTCGTGGCAGACGCGCAGGCTGCGCGACGGGCAAGCCCGCCGCAACCTCGCGGCCCGCCTGCGTCGCCTCTACGAGCAACAGGGCGCCACCCTCACGGAGTTGGCTGCGGCTGGGTCCGTGACGCGACGTGTGGCTCGGCGGCTGCTGATCGAGGCGGGCGGCACGCCCCGGACCACCCAGCAGACGCTGCGCATCCGCTCCGCGGCCGATGCCGCACGGCGAAAGAAGCTCGCGTTGTCCCTGCGGGCGCGGTACGAGGCCGGCGCCACGGTGCCGGACCTCGCTGCGGAGTGCAGCTACTCCGTCGGCACCGTCTACCGGCTCCTGCACCAAGCGGGCACCTGCATGCGGCCCAAGCACAACCACGGCCCGGCCCGTACCCCGAGGAAGCGGTCATGAGAGCCCCGGCAGGTGTCCCCGGCCGGGCCTGGCAGATCGCAGGACCGATGGCGTGCCATCCCGGATCCAGCGCTGCCGCACGAGCCCCTCCTCTGTCCGCACTCAGCTGCCTCCGTGCGTCGGCCTTCTGGTCGATGCACGCACGTCAACACACCTTTCCCGATTCAGGAGATCAAGCACCGTGAGTGAGAACACTCGCACCAAGGCCCTGGCCGCGGCCACGGCCAGCCCCTGGGACGCCTTCGTCATCGTCGTTGGCATGCTCAAGGGCGGCACCGGCAAGACCACTTCAGCCTGGTTCATCGCCCTCTACTACGCCGTCGTCCTCGACCTGCCGACGCTGCTGCTGGACGCGGACGCGACCAGCCAGTCCGCCTACGACTGGTTCAAGGTCGCCCAGGCCGCCGGCTACGACATCCCCGCCAACCTGATCGTCGAGCGCTACCCGTTCGACGACATCGCCGAGTACCTCCGCACCAAGCGGGCCGAGTTCGGCGCGATCGTGGTCGACGCCGGCGGCGGCAGCGCCCGCATCTTCCACGAGGCTGTCACCGAGGCGAACCTGCTGCTCGTACCGGTCGCCCCCACCAAAATCGAGCGCCGCAAGCTCGTGGCCACCATCGACGAGGCCGAGCGCGCCGCCGCCCGCAACGACCACGGCGTCACCGCCCATGTCGTGATGGTCAAGGCCGACGACCGCACCAGCCTGCCCAGCCGGGCAAAGGACCAGCTCCTCGACCCCGACCGGGGAGAAGGCATCGGGCCGGACCGCGACGAGCCGTTCCCGCTCGCCGAGACGACCATCCACTCCTGGGTGCACTACATGGAGGCCTTCGGCGAGATCCCGACCGAGCTGAGCGAGTACGCCGAGCTGATGAAGGAGCTGACGGCGTGAGCGAGCGCATGAAGCCCCCTGGCCGACGCACTGGTCGCACCCTCGGTGGCGGGGCCAAGAAGGCGACCCCGCCGCCTCCTCCCCCGGCTGCCGAGCTCACCCCCGAGCAGTACGCCGCCGAACAGGCCGCCGCCCAGGGCAAAGGCCGTCCCACTTCGGGCGAGCCGCAGGTTCAGCCTGCTCCTTCGACCGTTCCCGACCCCGAGGGGTCGGTGCAGGACCGGACCGAGGCGGTGCCCGAAGTGACGCAGGCCCCCGCCCAGCCGACTGCCGGGGCGCCGAGCGGTCCCGTGCCGGAGCCAGCTGCCAGCCAGCCGGTTCACGCGGCCGTCGTCGCCCCTGAGGCGGGGACCGGGGCCGGTGGGGAGCCGGTGGAACGGCAGGTGCCGCCTGTGGTCCCGGCTGCCGAAGCCGGAACACCCGCGGCCCAGCCCACGACGCCGGCCGAACCTGTCGCGCAACATGGTCCGTCTCCTGTGCCGTCCGCGGCTACTGGTGCGGCTCCGGCCGCCGAGGTGGCCATTCGCCCCTCAGTCCCTCCGGTCGCAGGCGATACCGCGTTCCCGGTGAGGACCGATGGCCCGGGGGCTCACCAGGAACAGGACACTCGATCGCAGGAGGCGCCCAGCGAGGGGACCCCGTACGCGCACGGTCCCGGCCGACCCAAGGGCATCCCCGAGGTCGCCGCCGTTCTCAACCAGCGCATCATCACGCGTGAGAGCCTCGACTCGTCGGTCCCCGCCGCGCTGAAGCTCAAGAAGCGGATCAAGCGCTTCGCGCTGGACAACGAACTCGATCACCTACCCATGGGCGACATCGTCTCGGTCGCGCTGGACGAGTGGCTCACCGCTCGCGGGTTCTGAGCCCGACTGCAGCGCACGCAGGGCGGCCGCCCCGTGCCGGGGTGCGGCCGCCCCTCGTGCCGACTATTCCAATAGCCCAGTAGGCGGGTAGCTATCCGCCTAGACGGACCGACCGGAGCAGCTCTCGTGCCTGATCACTCCCCCTACGCCCGCCGACTGCGGGAAATCGCCGACGCGCTCGACGCCGAGTTCCAGCCAACCGACGACGCTCTTACGCCGCACCCCGACACCGTGAACGTCATCACAGACCGGCACACCAAACGAGGGCAGCTCAACCACGCCGTCCCTGAAGTTCTTCAGTTCCAGCGCCGGATCCGCCGGTGCAACGCCGACACCGACATCCCTCACGGTGACATCGTCGCTCTCGCCCTTGACGCCTGGCTCCACGCAAAGGGCTACCCACCGGACCTCAAACCGCCCGGGACGGAAGTCCTTTAACCAGCCTTTACACAGCGGAAGCCACTGGGGCACCGTACGTCGCGGTGAGGGAAGACCTGCCAATCACTCCAGGTCCCGTTCTGTCCGCTGCGGGGTGCCCTGGCCAATCTTCATGTCTGCCCCCAGCCGGGCGATGACGCTCGATTCGACATAGGGGTGTTGGCCTTGGTGATAGTCGTCTCGTAGCTGCATTCGTTCGTACCAGTGCCACACAACCAGCTCAAGACTGTGCTCCACGAGGAAGTTCTGCAGGAAGGTCTTCCTCACCAGAAGCGCCCGGCTTTCATCCCCGGGTTCCTCGTAGTGGGTGAACACGGGTGCGCCCGCAGTATCGAGCCAGCCCGGACCTCGCATATCGAAGGTCAATCCCGCGGCCTGTTGGATGAAGGTCGCAGGCAGGAGAACATTGGCGGTATCGCCAATGGAGCAGTCGAGAATGCTGCCTTCCCAGGTGTACTCCTCGATGGTGGGGACGACCTCGATCTCTTTGCCGCCGATCGATACCCGGCGAAGGGTGTCGTGTCGGTGCGGGCAGTTCGGTCCGATACGGCCTACTTCGCCGACATAGCAGCAGTCTGTGTGGCCGTGTGAGTCGAGGAGATCACGGGTATCGTGACGTGATTCGTCTCGCAGGGCCTTCAGGAGGGCGCTGGCGTCATCAGCCTTGACGAGCAGTGTGTGGATGGTGCTCTTCTCCTGCAGGCCACGCCATCCCTTGTCGGCCATCGGATCGACCTTGTTCAGGAAGCTCTCGAGTGCCACCCAGTCGTGGCCTTCTCGGTCACTCAGGAACAGGGAGTCGGCAACGGTCGGCTCGGAGGCGGCATCGGCCAGGAACCGTCTGATGTCTCCGCGGTATCGGCTGAAGTCGAGGGGGGCTGGTGGCCACGCTTCGATGCTGATCAGCGGCGAGCTCCATGCCGTTACGCCGTTGCCGCCTTCTTCGTTGAAGGCGTGGTAGTCGATCGGGGGCAGGCTGGGATCGATCTCGCGGTCGCCGATGATCTGGTGCAAGCCCTCATAGGGCTCGCTATCTCCGAAGTGCCGCGATGCCTGGTAGTTGTCCGCAATCCGGGCCAGCAGCTCGTGGTAGGCCATCCATTGGTACTTCTTGCCCCAGCGTTCGGCCTTGTGTCCTTCTCTTCCACCGCGCCCACGGCCGATGCGTCGGTCTTCGTCTCCGAACAGCTTGGGTGTCCAGCCGAGACTGAGTGTGCGGCGGAAGATCCAACGGCACGCAATGTCTGCCGGGTAGTCGTTGTCCACCGGCTTGGGATACACGAACGATGCGTCCCAGAGCTTTCGCTGCTCTTCGCTCAGCGGATCCTCGGCACGGCGCAGAAGGGACTTGAGCCGGCTCAGTGCTTGCTCTTCAGGGTTGCGCAACTTGTCGGCCAGCGTCATCTTCTGTTCTTCACTCAGCGACGCGACGAACTTCTCCCAGCGGCTCTTGATGAACCGCGGCTCCCGCCGCTGCCGTTCGGGATACGACTGCCCAAGGCGGTAGCGCGAGAAGTGATGAACGCCAGGCTGGACGACGTAGCGGGCGAAATCGCCCATGCCCATCAGTGAGAGATAGATCGACAAATAGCTCTCGTCAGCCGACTGCCCTTCGCGCCCACCGTACTTGGCCTTGATCCTCGCCTCCGTCGGTGGCGGACCAGGCACCGTCAGCCCGTATGGGCGCCGGGACATATCAAGCGCCGATGCAGGCAACATCTGCTGCGCTACGGCCCATCGGACGATGCCGCGGGCAGCGTCGAGGAGCAGCTCGTCCGGCCGGACGGGTGGGGTGAAGACCAGCTTGTGGACAAGTTCTGCGAGAGGTTTTGCCTGATCAGCGTGTTGAGGGGAGCTGCGCAGGAGTGCACCGTAGGCGATCGCGACTACACGTTGGACCACGTAAGGATCGTCGACCGCCCAGAAACGCTCGACGAGTGCGCGCATGACGTCGAGATGCCCACGCAGCAGGTGCACCAGGGCTTTGGTGGTCCAGTCCCGCATGAATCGGTTCGGAGAAGACAGGAGCCAGCACAGGGGGATGCAGGCGAGCTCGACTACCTTGGGGTCGTAGGCGGGATAGGGTCCCGCTGCCGCCCAGCGGGCGAGTCGGGCTGCCGTTCCCGAGGCGTCGGACAGCGCTTGATACATCGCGATACCGAAGTCGCTGTCGCGCTCGGGCATCTTCCGGTGAAGGAGATACCGGTGCAGTCCCTCGCCGTTGAGTCGGTTGTCGGGCTGCGGTGCGAGGGCGAAGAGCACCTCGTAGAGGTCCGAACGACGCAGATAGCGCTGGGCCTCATTTAGCAGGTCAATCGTCCGCTGAGTGATTGCTTCCGAGGCACGGTACGGCAGGGTCTCCACAAGTACCTCATAGAGCCGGCGGGCGCGCCCGTGCTGGTTCCAGGCGTCCCTGTCTTCGTGCCCGTCGGGCGCCTCGGTCACCCTGAGACTCAAGAAGTCCAGCAGCTCCACACCGTAGACCTCGGGGAACAGGATGGTCGCTGCCTCATGGATCCCCCAGCTGCTCTCCTCCGTCAGCCACTGTCTGACCGCTTCGTCGTTCAGCGGGTCGTCGGACAGCGCAAGGCGACGTTTCAAGAGCAGGAAGTCAGCGAAGGCCTGGAAGACGATGCGAACGCCTTCCCCAGACCTTCCGCTTCCCAGGTGGAGACGCTCGCGTGTGAGCACTCCCTCCTCCTGCAGAAGGCCCATGAGCCGCACAGCGTCAATTCGGGGGTCTTCGAGCAACGAGCTGACTGTTTTATGGGCGCTAGCGGCGCTCATGCTCTCGCGGCCAAGCCGGGACAACTCGTCAAGGAGAGTGTTCAGCGCATGGCGGACATGAGTCTGTCCCGCCTCTAGCCTCGATCTTGCGTGACGGTCCGCCGACGGAGTCGGTGGACCGTTTTCGTGCTGTGGGCTGAGGCTGGGCAGGTTGAGGGCCCGAGTGTCGTC
>NZ_JARGEF010000380.1:0-5186 GCF_033794725.1 Streptomyces sp. ID05-39B
ACCCGCGCCCGCACGCCGTACGCGATCACGCCCACCGTCAGCACCCCCGCCCCCGTGACCACCGAGGTTCCCGGCAGCGCGAAAGCCAGGACCGGACAGCCCAGGAGCCCCACCGCCGGCAGCGCCCGCTTGAGCGGCGCCGCGTCCAGGGTCCACGCCGAGGCGTTGGCCACCGCGTAGTACGCCAGCACACCGAAGGAGGAGAAACCGATCGCGCCGCGCACGTCCACCGTAGCGGCGAGGACCGCGACCACCGCGCCCACGGCCAGTTCGGCCCGGTGCGGCACCTGGAAACGCGGATGCACGGCCGACAGCACGCCGGGCAGATGCCGGTCCCGTGCCATGGCCAGCGTCGTCCGCGAGACGCCCAGGATCAGGGCCAACAGCGAACCCAGCGCGGCCACGGCGGCCCCGATCCCGACCACCGGCACCAGCCCCGGCACACCCGCGGCGCGCACCGCGTCCGCCAGCGGCGCGGCAGCCCGCCCGAGATCCCCCGACCCCAGCACCGAAAGGACGGCGACCGCCACACCCACGTACACGGCCAGCGCGATACCCAGCGCGAGCGGGATCGCACGCGGGATGGTGCGCGCCGGATCCCGCACCTCCTCGCCGAGGGTCGCGATGCGCGCGTACCCCGCGAAGGCGAAGAACAGCAGGCCGGCAGCCTCCAGCACACCACCGAGGCCTCCGGAGGTCCCGATGTCCAGCCGCCCGGCGTCGGACTCAACGGAGCCCAGGCACACGACGATCACGGAAGCGAGGACCGCCAGGACCACCGCCACGATCAGCCGCGTCAGCCAGGCCGACTTGTGGAGGCCGCCGTAGTTCACCGCGGTCAGCGCCACCACGGCCGCGACCGCCACCGCGTGCGCCTGCCCCGGCCAGACGTACGCACCGACCGTCAGCGCCATCGCCGCACAGGAGGCCGTCTTGCCGACCACGAAGGACCAGCCCGCGAGATACCCCCAAAACGGGCCGAGCCGTTCGCGTCCGTACACGTAGGTGCCACCGGAGGCCGGGTACAGCGCGGCCAGGCGGGCCGACGACATGGCGTTGCAGTAGGCGATCACGGCGGCGAGCGCGAGTCCGAGCAGCAGCCCGGAGCCGGCGGCACGGGCAGCGGGCGCGAGGGCGGCGAAGATGCCGGCGCCGACCATGGAGCCGAGCCCGATGACCACGGCGTCCCCGACGCCCAGGGTGCGCCGCAGATCGGTGGCCGATCCGGACGGTGTCATGCACCGCACCCTACTGATCAGCGGAACCACCGGGCGCTGTCAGCACGTCGTCCCGGGTAACGCAGCACGAACGGGCCGTGGACGAGGTGCGGACGCACAGCCTGTCCGGAGCAGGATCACAGCACCGGGACGGTGCGGACACAGCGCGGAGGGGCAGGGTCAGGACATGAGCATCGTCAGTTGGATCATTCTGGGGCTGTTGGCCGGGGTCATCGCCAAGGTACTGCTGCCGGGCAGGGACCCGGGCGGCTTCATCGGCACCACGGTCATCGGCGTCGCGGGCGCGTTCCTCGGCGGCTGGATATCGGCCCGCTGGCTGGACCACCCCGTCACCAAGGACTTCTACGACGGCGCCACCTGGGCCGCGGCGATCGGCGGATCGCTGGTGCTGCTGATCGCCTACCGCATCCTGTTCGGCAACTCACGGGACTGACCCGGGGCCTCTCGTCCCGATCGGGTCTCTCGTCCCGATCGGGCCGGGCAGACGGGAAGGGCGACCGCTGTCGCGGTGCCCCGCCCTTCCCGTCGCGCTGCAGGTCCTGAAGAGGAGTCAGGTCCTACCGGTAGTTCACGAACTGCAACGCGAAGTCGAAGTCCTGACCCTTCAACAGCGTGATGACGGTCTGCAGGTCGTCACGGCTCTTGGAGCTGACGCGCAGCTCCTCGCCCTGGACCTGGGCCTTGACGCCCTTGGGGCCCTCGTCGCGGATGAGCTTCGCGACCTTCTTCGCGTTGTCCTGGGAGATGCCCTCCTTGATCTCCGCGAAGAGCTTGTACTCCTTGCCGGAGAGCTGCGGCTCGCCTGCCTCCAGCGCCTTCAGGGAGATCCCGCGCTTGATCAGCTTCGACTGGAAGACATCGAGGACGGCGTTGACCCGGTCCTCCGAGTTCGCCTCCATCAGGATCTTTTCTCCGGACCACGAGATCGAGGCGCCGACGCCCTTGAAGTCGTAGCGCTGGGAGATTTCCTTGGCGGTCTGGTTGAGGGCGTTGTCGACCTCCTGCCGCTCGACCTTCGAGACGATGTCGAAACTGGAGTCGGCCATGTCCTGTGGCTCCTTGTATCGGGGTGTGTATCGGATGCGTGCCGGCGTCCGTGGGGCTGCCGCCGGGCCCGGTGCGAGACGCGGGCCGCATCCGGACAAGCCTAGCCACCCGGCCCGCCCCGGACGGTGAGGAATCCAGGTGGCGAAGCACCCCTCCCCATCGGGTATCGTTTACGTCGTTGCCGGAGAGCCCGCCGAAAAGCGGTTCGAACGGTGGCAAACCCGGCGGTGTGCCCGAGCGGCCAAAGGGAGCAGACTGTAAATCTGCCGGCTCAGCCTTCCCAGGTTCGAATCCTGGCGCCGCCACGCTGAGTGAGACCCCCTCCGAACTGCGGAAACGCAGAGCGGAGGGGGTCTGCTTCGTTTCGGGGGCCTGGTTGCCCGGCCGGGCTCATCGGTCGCCGGACGGCGGCTCCTCGGACGCCCGCCCGGAGACTGATCCCGTCCCCGTCTCTGCCCCCGTCCCCGGTGCCTCCGCCGGGGTCTTCGCGGCTCTCCTCACGTCCGCTTCGACGGCGTTGCGGGGTCTGCTCTCGTCCTTGGCGTATTCGGAGAGCGCGGCCTGGGTGTCGCGGGCGAGATCGCGCCAGGCGCGCCAGGCGGTTTCGTAGGTGTCGGTCTGGGCCTGGGACCAGGGGGCCGCCGTGGGCGCGCCGTAGGTGTCCCGCAGGTGCAGGACCCTCGCGTGAGCCTCGTCGACCGCGCGCTGTTTCGCCACGAGTTCCTCGAAGGTATGTGCCACATGTAGGGATGCTAGGGAGGGGACGGCAGTTGTGCGCGGCGAGCGGGGCGTGCGGTGCCGTGCGGTACCCGTGTGGCGCACTGGGGCAGACTGACCTCATGTCCAGCCGTCGCAGAACCTGCCCCGAGTGCCGTCGCGAGATCGCCGTGGTCGCCGGACGGTTCGCCCGCCACGACCCGCCCGGGTCGCGCGGGAACGGCCGGCTGACCTCCTGCCCCGGCTCCCGGAGTACGGCGCAACTGGGCGCCGCCCAGCCCTCGTTGGACGGGTACGCACTGTCCGGCATTCCGGGCCAACTGCCCTTGTTCTGAACGCCGTCGGCGACGCCCGCCCGGCAACACACCGGGCCCCGCGCTCAGTTGCCCGCGACCGACTTCACCGCCACCGGTACCGGCGTCGAACCGGAGATCAGTTCCAGGGTCAGGCCGGCCGTCGCCGGGGTGTCCAGCAGTTCCGCGAGCACGGCGGCCACGTCGTCGCGCGGGACCGGTCCCGGGCCCGTCCGCGCCTCCAGCCGGACGAGGCCCGTGCCCGTGTCGTCCGTGAGTGAACCGGGGCGCAGGATCGTCCAGTCGAGGCCGTCCAGGCCCTGGACGTAGGCGTCGGCCTCGCCCTTGGCGCGCCGGTAGACGTCGAAGACCTCGTCGCCCCGGTGGCCGGGATCGGCGCCGTAGGAGGAGACGACGAGGAAGCGGCGTACGCCCGCGCGCAGCGCCGCGTCCGCGAACAGGACCGCCGCGCCCTTGTCGACGGTCTCCTTGCGGGCCGTACCGCTGCCCGGTCCCGCGCCCGCGGCGAACACCGCCGCGTCCGCGCCCCGCAGGACGTCCGCGACCTGCTCGGCCGACGCCGACTCCAGGTCCAGGACGACCGGTTCGGCGCCGACGGCCCGCAGGTCGTCGCTCTGTTCGGCCTTGCGGACGATGCCCGCGACCTCGACTCCGCGTGCGGCGAGCAGACGCTCCAGCCGCAGCGCGATCTGACCATGACCCCCGGCGATGACAATGCGCATGCCCTCGACCGTACGCCCGGCCACGTTCGCGCGCCGTCCGGCCCGGCCGTCGCGGCGGGAGAACGACAGCCCCGCGCCGTCCGGCCCGGCGCGGGAACCGCGGTCCCGCGCTCTACGGCACCGTCCCCCGTCCCTGCCGCGGCAGCCCCAACTCCGTCGCCGAGTCGCAGTACTCGCGCACCGCGCTGGTGCGCGCCACCACCCGGCCCCGGTGGATCACGATCCGGCTGTACGTCAGTGAGAGCGCGCCCGCCAGACGGTCCCCGCGGACGGCCAGCAGGTCGGCGGGGAAGCCGGCTTCCACCCGGACCTCCGGGAGGCCCAGGGCCGCCCGTGCGGACGTGCTGACGGCGTCGTAGGCGTCCTCGGGGCGCAGGCCGTGGCGGGAGGCGAGGAGGTAGGCCGCCTCCAGCGGGTCGGCTCGGCCGACCGGGTTGGAGACGTCCCGCAGGCTGCCGCTGCCGGCCGTGACCCGGACGCCGGCCGCCCGCAGCAGCCGTACCGGCGGCGTGCCGCGGCGGTCCGTGGCGCCGCAGCCGCCCTGGGGGAGGCAGACCACCGTGATGCCGGCCGCGGCGAGTTGGTCGGCGGTGCGGCCCGCGGACTCGGCGGGGAGGCGGGCGAGGGCCGCGCAGGGGCCGAGGGTGACGCCGGGGCGCAGGCCGCCCGCCATCGCGGCCAGCCGGGCCAGCCGGGCCGGGTCGGCGGCGTCGGTGTGCAGGTCGACGGGGCAGCCGTGTTCGGAGGCGACTTCCAGGACGGCCTCGACATAGCCGGTCGGGTCGGGGTCCAGGTCCGGGCAGCCGCCCACCACCGAGGCGCCCATCTTCAGCGCGTCCCGCAGCATCGCGAGCCCGTCCGCGCCCGCCGCGCCGGTCAGCAGCCGGGGCATCGCCACCGTCGTCAGCTCGGCCAGCCCGCGCAGCGAGCGGCGGGCCTGGAGGACGGCCGCCAGCGCGCCGAGCCCTTGGACGCCGTCGACGCGGACGTGCGCGCGGGACGCGGTGGACCCGTGTCCGAGTTGCAGCAGCGCGGCCTCGGTGGCGCGGCGCTGGACGTCCTCGGGAGCGTACGAGACGGGGCCGTCGGTGTCCGCGGAGAGGGCGGTGTCGGCGTGGGCGTGGGGTTCGGCGGGGGCGGGGAGGAGG
>NZ_JARGEF010000381.1:0-5182 GCF_033794725.1 Streptomyces sp. ID05-39B
CCCCAGGGTGCTGCCAAGGGCCCCCGCGTCCTCCCGCGCTCGCGGGCCGTGGGGCGGCTGCAGGGGGCTTGGCCGTGCCCGGCCGGGCGGTCCCCGTGGAGGGCGGCCCCGGCGCGGGGCGGGACGTCGGCCGGGACGCGCCCGCCCTGCCCGGCTCGGACGCGGCTCCCGACGCAGACGGGGGCCGCCGGGGACCCGGCGGCGACGAGAGAGGCCGGGTCGGCCGCGGACGTGAGGAGGACGCCTGCCGGGGTGACTGCCCGGCCCGTACGGACGCCTTCCCCGGCGGCGACGGACGGGCGCGGGCCGCTGACACCCCCGGCGCGGGCTGCCGCGCGCCGGCCGACGGCGTTCCCGAGGACAGGGTCGCCGGTGACGGCGCGCCGACCGGGGGCCGCGCCGGCCCCGACAGCCCCGTTCCGCGCCGGAGCGGCTCCTCTCGGGGGTTCTCCGAGGCTGCGGGACCGGACCGCGTACTCGCCCGCCCGTCGGGGCCTCGCGCGTCGGCTCCCCCACCGGCAGAACTGGCGGAGCCGACGGAGCCGACCGTGAGGACCGCCGTGTCCGGGGGTTCCTCGGCGTGACCCCACCAGACGGCGCCCGTCACCAGCGTGACGGCCAGGGCTGCCGTCCTCGTCAGGCGGTAGGCGCGCGTCCGGTACCAGGGCCTGCGGATCCGCCTACGCCGCGCCATGCGAGCGGCGGCGCAGCCGGAACCAGGCCACTGCGCCGACCGCGGCCAGTCCCACCGCCGCGGCACCGGCGACGGGCGTGAACGCGGCGTCGCGGGCCAGCCCCCCGCCGCCCGCCGGCGGACCGCCGTTGGGGCCGCCGGGCACGTTCGGCCGGTTCGGGCAGTCGACCTTGAAGACCTTGTGCTTGCCGACGCCGTTGCCGTCGACGACGACCCACGTCAGCTTGTAGTGCCCGGAGGGCAGCATCAGGTTCTCGGTGACGCCGGCGCCGTTGGCGAGGGTGAGCGAGTCGGACAGGGTGGCGGTGGTGCCGGCCTGCGCGGACTGCGGCACGATGGTCCAGTTGATGCCCTGGGCGACGTCGAAGTTGAAGGCGTCGAGGTAGAAGTTGCAGACCTTGGGCTGGTTGGCCCTGGCGGGAACGGCGGTGCCCGCAAGGTGCACCTTGACGTCTCCGTTGTCCCCGGGGGCGGCGACGGCGGACGGCGCTCCGAGGAGAACGGCTCCACCGGCGGCGAGGGCCGTCAGCGTGGCGACCCTGCGTGGACGGGACGAGGTCGGCATCAGAGAACCTCCGAGTCAGATGATTTTCATACAAATCGGCTTGCACCTGACTGAATGTCACATCGCGACCCGTCGTTCACGGAAGCAGCACGTGCCGCGCCTCAGATATCGCTCTTACGGCCCAACGGCGACCGGGTACGCCGGACTCCGCCGCCGGCCCCCGGGCCGTCGCCACCTCGCGCCGTCCGCTCCGGCGAGCGCAGCGCCACCCCGGACGACAGCAGCAACAGCCCGCCGAGCATCACGAACGGCGCCGCCACGCCCGCGATCCCGGCGATCAGGCCCGCGGCGGCCGGCGCGGCGACCTGGCCGAGGCGGTTGCCGGTCAGGCGCAGCGCGAGGGCCGTGGAACGGGCGCCCTCGGGCGCCGCCTGAACGACCGTCGTCATGGACAGCGGCTGCCCGACCCCGAGACAGAATCCGAGCGCCGCGAGCATCACGGCCAGCGCCCACACCGGTACCGGTACCGCGATCCCGGCGCACAGCAGAGCCGCCAGCAGGCAGGTCACGGTGAGCAGCGCGGTCCGCCCGAGCAGCCGCAGCAGGGGCGTGAGGACCAGGCGGCAGGTGATGGTGGCCGCGGCCCGCAGACTGAGCAGCAGGCCGATCACGGACGGCGCGATGCCCCGGTGCTCGCCGACCACCGGCAGGTAGGCGGTGAGGATGTCGGTCGCCGACAGCACGGAGAGGCTGACGAGGATGCCCGCGGGAACGCCCCGGGCGCGCAGGATGCGTACGACGGGGACGCGGTCACCGTGCGCCGTGGGGGACTTGGGGCACGCGTCGCGGTGTTCGATGCGCCACAGGGACGTGAACGCGACCGCGGCGCCCGCGCCGGCGACGACGAGGGCCAGCGCGCTGCTGCGGGCCATGTCCGAGCCGCCGATCAGGGAGCCCGCGGCGATCGGGCCGACCAGCTGGCCGAGGGAGGCGCCGATCGTGAAGTGGCCGAAGTTGCGGTCCTGTTCGTGCGGCGCGGACTGGCGGGCGACGAGCGACTGGGCGCCGATGACGAAGCAGAGGTGGCCGAGGCCCATGACGCCGCTCCACAGGGCCATCGACCCCAGGGAACCGGCGACGCCGCTCAGCGCGCAGCCGCCGGCTATCAGGACCACGCCGAAGGGCAGCAGGGGCGCGCACCGGCCGTGGTCGGTACGGCGCCCCAGCGGGACGGCGGCGAAGAGCGGGAGCAGGGCGTACACGCCTGCGATGACGCCGACCGCCCGCTCGTCCGCGCCCAGCGCGAGGGCCCGGTAGGAGACGGCGGGCCGGGCCATGGACACCGCCCCCTGCGCGAAGCCGAAGGCGATGACGAGGCGGAGCAGCCAGCCGCGGTTCCCACCGGGCCTCATGGTGTTGTCCTTGGGGGAGAGCGGACGGATCGGATCTCGCGGGGTCAGATGATCCCGAACAGCATGCCCGCCGCGAGGATCACCAGGCTGGTCAGGGCGGCCCACTTCACGACGAACCGGGTGTGGTCGCCGAACTCGACCTTGGCCATGCCGACGAGGACGTAGACGGCGGGGACGAGCGGGCTCGACATGTGCAGGGGCTGGCCCACCAGGGAGGCGCGGGCGATCTCCAGCGAGGACACCCCGTGGGCCTGGCCGGCCTCGGCGAGGACGGGCAGGACGCCGAAGTAGAAGCCGTCGTTCGACATGAAGTAGGTGAGCGGGATGGACAGCACGCCGGTGACGAAGGCCATGTGCGGGCCCATGCCGTCGGGGATGTTGTCCACCAGCCAGTTGGCCATGCTGTCGACCATGCCGGTGCCGGTCAGGACGCCGGTGAAGACTGCGGCGGCGAAGACCATGCCGGCGACGTTGAGGACGTTCTCGGCGTGTGCGCCGAGGCGGGCCTTCTGGTCGGGCATGTGCGGGAAGTTGACGGTGAGCGCGAGCGCGGCGCCGAGCAGGAACAGCACCGGGATCGGCAGCAACTCCATGATCATGGCGGTGAGGAGCGTGACCGTGAGGAGCGCGTTGAACCAGTAGAGCTTGGGGCGCAGGGTGGTGCGGTTCGGGTCGAGTCCGGCGAGGCGCTCGTCGTCCTCGGACTCCTCGGCCCCTTCGTGGTCCTTGGCGGCGGGCGCGTCGATGTCGGCGTCGGTGCCGGAACCCGAACCGCCCGTCGGGGCGGCCTTCTTGCCGAAACCGGTACCGCTACCGCTACCGCCACCCGCACCGGTACCCGTGCCGGCGCCCACGAGCACCGTCTCGGAGGTGCTCCCGGTCTCCTTCTCCTCGACCAGCACCTCGTCCAGCGTCAGCACGCCGAGCCGCTTGCGCTCGCGGCGGCCCAGGACGTACGAGAGGGCGAGGACGCCCAGCAGGCCGACGGCCAGGGCCGGGATCATCGGGATGAAGATGTCGCTGGCGTCGAGCTTCAGCGCGGTGGCGGCGCGGGCGGTCGGGCCGCCCCAGGGCAGCGTGTTCATCACGCCGTTGGCCATCGCGGCGACACCGGTCATCACGACCAGGCTCATCTTCAGGCGCTTGTACAGCGGGTACATCGCCGAGACGGTGATCATGAAGGTGGTGGAGCCGTCGCCGTCGAGGGAGACGATCGCGGCGAGGACCGCGGTGCCGACGACGATGCGCAGCGGGTCGGCCTTGCAGAACTTCAGGATGGCCCGCACGATCGGGTCGAACAGGCCGACGTCGATCATCACACCGAAGTAGACGATCGCGAACATGAGCATCGCCGCGGTGGGGGCGAGGCTGGTGACGCCGTCGAGGACGTAGTCCCCGAGTTTGGCGCCCTTCCCGACGAAGACGCAGAACAGTGCCGGGATCAAGACGAGCGCCGCGATCGGCGACATCTTCTTCAGCATGATCAGGACCAGGAAGGTCGCGATCATGGCGAAGCCGAGGATGGTCAGCATGAATGGATACCTAACGTTCGCCCTTGAACATCCCACCTGAGGGTCGGCGGTGGGTTGACGTTAGGACCGTTCAAACGGTGTTAACAAGACGTTGACGTGCGAGCAATAAGCGCAAAACTCCTGGTCAGCCCAGTGGGCTGAGTTCGACGGGCACTCCGTTGAGGACGGCGTTGCCGGACAGCGGGTCGAGCAGGCTGCCGTCGAGGAGCTGGTTGACGTTGACGCCGGGGTCGGTGGAGGCGTGGGTCAGCCGGGTGCCGGGGCGGTCGTGGCCCCAGCCGTGCGGGATGCTGACGACGCCCCGGCGCACGCCGTCGGTCACCTCGGCGGGGGCGGTGACCTCTCCCCCGGCGCCCTTGACCCGCACCGGCTCCCCGTCGCGCAGGCCGAGCCGTTCGGCGTCCTCGGGATGGACCTGGACGGTGCAGCGGTTGGTGCCGCCGGTGAGGGCGGGGACGTTGTGCATCCAGCTGTTGTTGGACCGCAGGTGCCGGCGTCCGACGAGGACGAGGCCGGTGGGGCGCTCGGCCGCCGCCCGCCGCAGTCGCGGGAGGTCGTCGGCGATCGGCTGGGGCAGCAGCTCGATCTTGCCGCTGCGGGTCTTCAGGGGCTGCGGCAGGCGCGACCGCAGCGGTCCGAGGTCGATGCCGTGCGGATGCGCGAGCAGCCGCTCCAGGCCGAGGCCCTCGGGGTGTGCGCCGAAGCCGTCGCCGTAGGGGCCGAGGCGCAGCATCAGGTCGAGCCGGCGCTCGGGGCCGCTCTCGCCGGCGAGCTGTGCGGCGAGTTCCTCGGGGTCCCGGCCGTGCACGGGTGAGTGGGGTTCCTGGACCGCCTTGCCGAGGGTCTGGCCGACGACGAGGTCGTCGACGGCCGAGGGGTCGGCGCCGTGCATGCCGGTGACGGCCAGGGTCAGCCGGGCGAGGATCTCGGTCTCGGCCATCCTGCCGGGCTCCAGCGGGACGGCGGGGCGGCTGTAGCGGACCTGGTTGCGGACGGCGAGGGTGTTGAAGGCGAAGTCGTGGTGCGGGCTCTGGGAGGG
>NZ_JARGEF010000382.1:0-5111 GCF_033794725.1 Streptomyces sp. ID05-39B
CGCTCGCCCCGACCCCCACCGTCCTGGATGCCCGCCTCGTCACCTTCTGGCCGTACGGCGCCCCCGTGGACCCACAGGACCCGGACGCCGCGCCCTGGGAGGAGGCGGGCAAGCTGCTCGCCCGCCTGCACCGGACCCCGGCGCCGACCCCACTGCCCCCGATGCGCGGCCCCGCCAAGGCGGCCCGTGCCGTGGCCCGCCTCCGCGAGGCGGGACCCCACCCCGCCGTCGGTCCGGTCCTGCGGGCCTGGGGTCACCTCCCCGCCTGGGCCCGCGCCGAGGCGCCCATGCCGGACACGACGACCCTCTGCCACGGCGACCTCCACCTGGGCCAGCTGGTCCGCCACCCCGCCCCCGACGGCCCGTGGCGCCTCATCGACGTGGACGACCTGGGCGTCGGCGTCCCCGCCTGGGACCTCGCCCGCCCCGCCGCCTGGTACGCCTGCGGTCTGCTCCCGCCCGAGGAGTGGAACCGGTTCCTCACCGCCTACCGGGATGCCGGCGGCCCCGCCGTCCCCGCCGACGGCGACCCCTGGCCCGCCCTCGACGTCCCGGCCCGCGCCCTCACCGTCCAGACCGCGGCCCGCGCCCTGACGAAGGCGCTCGACCGGGGCAGGGATCTGGACGAGGTCGAGCAGGCTCTCGCCGACGCCTGTGCCCGAATGGGTTTCGTACCTGCCCAGTTGGCGCCGAGCCCGGCGAAGTAGGGTGCAACCGACCGCAGCGGGACAGAGTCTGTCCTGGTGATACGCGAAGCAGGACCGACCGGCGAGGAGTTGAGCCGAACCATGCAGTGTCCCAAGTGCCACGCCCCGATGCACACGTACAACCGCAACGGCGTCCAGATCGAGCAGTGCAGCAACTGCAGGGGGATCTTCCTCGACTACGGCGAGCTGGAGGCACTGACCCGGGTCGAGTCCCAGTGGACCCAGCCGGCCCCGCCGCCCCCGGCCGCCCCGCAGGCGTACCCGGCCGCTCCTGTCGCGCCCGCTCCCGCCTGGGGCGCCCCGCAGGGCGGTCACGGGGGCCACGGCGGTCACTACGGCAACAAGCGCCACAAGAGCTTCGGCCACATGCTCTTCTCCAGCTGATCCGGCGCGCACGAAGAAGCCCCCGACCGCGCTGGCGGCCGGGGGCTTTCGGTGTGTGGACGATACTGGGATTGAACCAGTGACCTCTTCCGTGTCAGGGAAGCGCTCTCCCGCTGAGCTAATCGTCCTCGGGGTGATCACGACCCGAGGGCCGTGGATGCTGCGTGCGCGATACTGGGATTGAACCAGTGACCTCTTCCGTGTCAGGGAAGCGCTCTCCCGCTGAGCTAATCGCGCGGGACGGACCTTCGATGATCTGCCGAAGATCCAGTGGACGATACTGGGATTGAACCAGTGACCTCTTCCGTGTCAGGGAAGCGCTCTCCCGCTGAGCTAATCGTCCTTGGAGGTGGAGACGGGATTTGAACCCGTGTAGACGGCTTTGCAGGCCGTTGCCTCGCCTCTCGGCCACTCCACCAGGAGTGTAGGGAACCGTGAAGTCCCCTTCTTCCTTCGAGCGGACGACGAGGCTCGAACTCGCGACCTCAACCTTGGCAAGGTTGCGCTCTACCAACTGAGCTACGTCCGCCTGTCGTTTCGGCCCGCTCTCGCGGCCCGGCGACGAGTTGAACTCTAGCGGATTCCGGGGCCAGCACAAAAACGCGTTTGTGCAGCGTGCTGCGCTGTGTTCCACCGAGTACCTGCTCAAGGTTCCATCGAGTACCTGCTCAGGCCCCTGCCGGCACATCCCGGAGCCCTCGCCGGGATACCCGCCCTAGACTCGACATCGTGCTCGACCTCCCTCCTCTCGCCCGCTTCGGCGACCGCGTCGCCACCGGTCTCCTCGATGTCACGGAAGACCTCTCAGCCCTCGATTCCACGGGTTTCTGGGCCGTTTCCGCCGATTTCGATGGCCGTACGGTCTGCGCCCGCTTCGCCGACGTACGGGTGGAGCCGGTGCCCGCGCCGACGGTGGGGGAGTGGCGGGGTCCCGCGGCCGGTGACTGGACGTCGTCCCTGGATCACGCCGCGTACACGGCCGGGGTGCGCCGGATCCGGGAGTACATCGCGGCCGGCGAGGTGTATCAGGCGAACCTGTGCCGCGTCCTGTCCGCGCCGCTGCCCCCCGGCGCCGACGCGGACGCCCTGACGGCCCTGCTCGCCCGCGGCAACCCGGCGCCGTACGCCGGAACGATTCGGCTGCCCGGGTACGGGGTCGAGATCGCCACCGCCTCTCCGGAGCTGTTCCTGCGCCGGGAGGGGCGGATCGTGGAGTCCGGGCCGATCAAGGGGACCGGGCGCACCGAAGCGGACCTTCTGGAGAAGGACTACGCCGAGAACGTGATGATCGTGGACCTGGTGCGCAACGACCTCGGGCGGGTCTGCGCCACCGGCAGCGTGACCGTGCCCGATCTGTGTGCCGTGGAGAAGCACCCGGGCCTCGTCCACCTGGTGTCCACGGTCCGCGGCGAACTGCGCGAGAACGCCGGCTGGCCCGAACTGCTCGACGCGGCCTTCCCGCCGGGCTCGGTCACCGGCGCCCCCAAGTCCAGCGCCCTGACGATCATCGACGAGCTGGAGACCGCGCCGCGCGGACCGTACTGCGGCGGCATCGGCTGGGTGGACGCCGACCGGGGCACCGGCGAGCTGGCCGTCGGCATACGCACCTTCTGGATCGACCGCGCGGCAGACGTCCTGCGCTTCGGCACCGGCGCCGGCATCACCTGGGGCTCCGACCCCGAGGCGGAGTGGCGGGAGACCGAGCTGAAGGCGTCCCGACTGCTCGCGATAGCGTCGGGAGCGTACGAGGTGAGTGGAGAGGGACTGACGTGAAGATCTGGCTGGACGGCGGGCTGCAGGACATCGAGTCCGCCCGTGTCTCCGTCTTCGACCACGGCCTGACCGTGGGCGACGGCATCTTCGAGACCGTGAAGGCGGTGGACGGCAGGACGTTCGCGCTCACCCGCCACCTCGACCGGCTGACCCGCTCCGCGCGCGGCCTCGGCCTGCCCGAACCCGACCACGCCGAGATCCGCCGCGCCTGCGCCGCCGTCCTGGACGCGAACCCGATGCCGCTCGGCCGGCTGCGCATCACCTACACCGGCGGCCACGGACCCCTCGGCTCCGACCGGGGCGAGCACGGGCCGACCCTCGTCGTCGCCCTCGGCGAGACCGGCCGCCGCCCCGACTCCACGGCCGCGATCACGGTCCCCTGGACCCGCAACGAGCGCGGCGCGCTCACCGGCCTGAAGACGACGTCGTACGCCGAGAACGTCGTCGCGCTGGCCCGCGCCCACCGAAGCGGCGCCTCCGAGGCGCTGTTCGGGAACACCGTCGGACAGCTCTGCGAGGGCACGGGGTCGAACGTCTTCGTCGTTCTGGACGGCGAGATCCACACCCCGCCGCTCGCCTCCGGCTGCCTCGCGGGCATCACCCGCGAATTGACCGTCGACTGGACCGGTGCCAAGGAGACCGACCTGCCGCTGGACGTGCTGGAGCGCGCCGACGAGGTCTTCCTCACCTCCACCCTGCGGGACGTCCAGGCCGTGCACCGCGTCGACGACCGCGAACTGCCCGGCACGCACGGGCCGGTGACCACCAAGGCGATGCGGATCTTCGCCGAACGGGCCGGCGACGACCTCGATCCGTAGGGGCAGGGAGACCGCCGCTCGGCGGGCACTGCTCCCCTAATTCGGCTGACTCGAGGTCGGGCAGCGGGTAGAACACCGGTGATGACCACGACCCTGCGGCCGACCGAGCCGCTCCAGCGCACCGCCGACGGGGCGTTGTCCCGCCGCTTCCAGGTGTGCGTGAACAGCCGCCCCGTGGGCGCGGTCCACCTCTGCACCCACCCCGAATTCGGTCCGGCGGTGGCCCGCGTCGACCATCTGCACATCGAGGAGGCGGACCGCGGGCGGGGCCGGGGCGCGGTGGCCGCACTCGCCGCCGAGGAGGTGGCGCGCGGCTGGGGCTGCCACAGGATCGAGATCCGGGTCCCCGCCGACGCCGAGGCAGCCCTGCGCCTGGCCCGCGCGCTCGGGTACGTCCACCGCAACCGCGGGATGCGAAAGCCCCTCGGCGCCGTCCCGCCCGAACTGCCCGCCGGCAGCCGGGCCAGGCCCATGACCGAGGCCGAGTTCGAGCCGTGGCTGGAGCGGGGCGTCGCGGAGTACGCGCAGGACTGGATCGACCGCGGAGTTCCCGAGGAGGAGGCGTGGGCCAAGGCGCGGCGGGACAGCCGGCCGCCGCAGGGCGTGCACACCCCGGACATGCTGTTCAGCGTCCTGGAGCACGAGGGCGGCCGGGTGGGCACGCTGTGGATGTCCTTCGCGGGCGACATCGCGTTCGTCTTCGACGTCGAGACCGACGAGCCCTTCCGCGGCCGGGGCCACGGCCGCACCCTGATGCTGTTGGCCGAGGCCCAGTCGATCGCCGCCGGCAAGCCCGTCATCGGCCTCAACGTCTTCGCCGGCAACACGCCCGCCGAGCGCCTCTACGACTCGCTCGGCTATGTGCCGGAGGGCTACTCCCTCTACAAACAGCTGCTCTGAGCCGTCTCAGCCCCGCTCGGCCAGCAGCCGGTCCGCGATCTCCTCGACGCGCGCGCGGAGCCCCTCCTGGCTCTTGCCGCCGTCGAGGCGCTCACCGCCGATGACGTACGTCGGGGTGCCGGTGACGCCGATCGCCTTGCCCTCGGCCTGGTCGGCGTCGACGATCAGGATGTGCCGCCCGTCGATGAGCGCCGTGTCGAACTCCTCGGCGTCCAGACCCAGTTCCCGCGCCACCTCGACCAGGAAGGGCTCGCCCTTGCGGTCCAGCTCCTCGACCCGCCCCAGCACCGCCTCGACGTACGGCCAGCCCTGCCCCTGCTCCACGGCCTCCTCGACGGCCTGGGCCGCGGCGAAGGCGTGCCGGTGCTTCTCCAGCGGGAAGTGCCGCAGCCGCGGCTCCAGTCGGTCGCCGTACCGCTCGCGCAGGGCACGCAGATCGGCCAGCGCGGTACGGCAGTCAGGGCACTGGAGCTCGCACCAGACATCGAGGACGAGGGCGGGACCCCTCCCTTTATAAAAAACCCAGCGC
>NZ_JARGEF010000383.1:0-5098 GCF_033794725.1 Streptomyces sp. ID05-39B
GGGGGGTTCTTGTTGGTGCGGGTCGGGAAACCCGTATGGGAAGTGCCACGGGGTCGGAGCCTGACCCGCCGCCCACCCAGACGCCCTCGACATCTGTCGGTACGGCCCGCCCGGCATGCCTGGCGGGCCGACGGCTCTTCTGGCCTCAGCATCCGGGGGCAGGCGCCACACTCCTACGCCGTACGCCCGTACCGTCCCTACTCCGCGAAGCCGCCACGCCACCCCGCATGCAGGCGAGACGCGATCGCGGCCCCTGGCCCCTGGCCCCTGGCCCCTGGCCCCTGGGACATGCCAGAGCCACGGTGCCGGTTGAACTACTTGGGGTCCGTGGCCTTCTGTTCCCAGTGGGTGCGGTGGTAGCGGACGTACTCCGGGTGAACCGTGTGTTCGTCGCTCATGTGGAGCTTCGGTCGGAGGTCCACCCCAAACAGGCCCACCCGCCGGATCACGGACCAGTCTTCGTCGATGACGACGGCGCCGATGTCGAGCCGAACGTGACAGTTGGGACAGAGGCAAAGGATGTTGGGTTCGACATCGGGGCCGTGATGGGGCTTTCCCAGCGGTCGTATGTGGGCGCCCTCGCTGTACGGCTTACCGTCCGGCCCCACCATGCGGAGGCCACACAGCTGGCACTCCCCTTCGTAGAGCTTCTTAATCCGCTTCGCGGCAGCCGTGTCCCGGATGAGGCGGCGCACTCGCATGCTGCGCGCTTCCGGAAACTTCTCCGCGGTCTGTGCCGCGCCCGGCTGACCTTCCTGCCCGGGCGGGTCATCGTCTTGTTCGTCGTCGAGCTCGTCGAGTACCGCGACGACGCGGCGTTCGAGATCGGTCTGCGCCTGTTCAGGCTCCGGCAGACGCCTCAGATCAAACTGACAGATTTTGATCGGCGATCCGTCGGGCGCAGGAGACCTGGACGTCGCCGTGCGGAGGTCTGTGATCTCGTACAGGCCGTCGTACCTGTAGCAGTCGTTCGGCGAGTAGCGCGGGTCTCCTTCGTAGCCCCGGATGACACGGATGGGATGGGCCCTCTCGTAGCTGAGCCGCATGGCAGCGTTGTCCGTGTACGACCACGACTGGCTGCGGAGTAACCTGCCGCTGGCGTCCTTGTCCTTGCCTTCTGAAGCGCCGGTGTAACGAATCCAGTCCCAGTGATCTTCGTCGTCCTCGTAGCCGCCGTGCAGGACGATCGCATCTCCGACCTTGTTGCCGTCCTCGTCATAGAGCCACGAGATGCCCTTCTGGTTCGTCTGGTGCAACTTGGCGCGCTGCACGTCTAGCCGCCGATGGAAGACCTCGCCGACAGGCACACCCAGTATGTGTCCGATGACTCGTTCGATTCTCACTCGCCCATAATTGAGCGAGTCTGATCAATATTGTCAAACCCCTTTCAGCTGCAGGCCAGTTGGAGCTGCGAAGACTCGCCATAAGGGACAACCTCGGACCTAGATGTCAGAGCCCTCTGTTAGACATGAGCCAGTTGCTCGAGCGATCAAGGGAGCTGGCATGTCTGAGCTGGAGGATCTGTCCCACCCCGTCTCGGGCCTGTATGAGCAACTGATCACGCTGCGCTTCGAGCAGAAGCTCAAGGAGCTCGCCCAGCTTGGCTGGCACCCGGTGAGCGACCCAGTCGGGCCCGAATCGGTCCCCCATGTGCTTGCCCGGCATGTCTCTCGCACCGTGCAGCGCGTGCTGCGGAATCTTCCTGCTGAAGATCGTGTGCACGCGGCGAACCACATCCTGGAGTCCATCAGCACGCTTGAGGGAGCCCAGGAATGGGTGGACCTCGTCGCTGAGGGCCCTCGCCAGCTCTTGGCGATGACGCAGCAGGAAGCACCAGGAGTGTTTGCGGTACGGCCCGGCATCCCACTCTCAGACACTGCGCTCCTCACCAACGCCCCCGACGATCCCAGCCTCGGTTTTGAACTGCGAGCAGAGCTGGCAACCGCCGACCACGTGGATCTCCTGTGCGCCTTCGTCAAATGGCACGGGCTGCGGGTCATCGAGCGATCCTTGCAAGCAGCCCACGCGCGGGGCGTACCCATACGGGTCCTCACCACGACGTACATCGGCGCCACCGAGCGACGCGCACTGGACCGCTTGGTACGGGACTTCAACGCTGAGGTCAAGGTCAACTACGAGACGCGGTCGACTCGGCTACACGCCAAGGCATGGCTGTTCCGCCGAAAGAGCCGCTACGACACGGCATACGTCGGCAGCTCGAACCTGTCGAAGGCAGCACTCCTCGACGGGCTGGAGTGGAACGTTCGCCTGTCCTCCGTAGCTACGCCGGATGTTCTACGCAAGTTTGAGGCGACGTTCGAGTCGTACTGGAGTGACCCCACCTTCGAGACATACGACCCCGATGCTGATGGTGGCCGTCTCCAGGAGGCGCTGACCATCGCAGGCGGAGCCCCTTCTGCAGACCGACCCATCACGTTGTCCGGCCTTGAAGTGCGGCCGTACCCCTATCAGCGCGACATGCTCGAGCGCCTTGACGTCGAGCGTGAGGTCCACGATCGGCACTGCAACCTCCTGGTAGCGGCGACCGGCACAGGCAAGACCGTCATGGCAGCGCTCGACTACAAGCACCTGCGGCAGAGGTACGGCCGCGACCTGCGTCTCCTCTTCGTCGCCCACCGTAAAGAAATCTTGCAGCAGTCCATGCGGACGTACCAGGAGATCCTTTTCGATGCGAACTTCGGCGAGTCCTTCCACAGCGGCGAGATCCCGGAGCGGTGGACTCATGTCTTCGCGAGCGTCCAGTCACTGCATGCACGGGCCCTGGAGCGCCTCGCTCCGGACCACTTCGACGTCATCGTGATCGATGAGTTTCACCACGGGACCGCTCCGACGTATCGCAAGATCATCGATCACTTCCAGCCGTTGGAGCTGCTTGGCCTGACCGCCACTCCAGAACGCATGGATGGCAAAAGCATCCAGGACGAGTTTTTCGACGGCCGCATCGCCGCCGAAATGCGGCTATGGGAAGCCCTGGACAACGAACTGCTGTGCCCTTTCCACTACTTCGGAGTTAGCGACAACACCGATCTGAGCACTGTGGTGTGGAAACGCGGAGCATACGACGCGGGCTCACTCAGCAACATTCTGACCGGCGACACGGTCCGCGTTGGCCTCATCGTGAAGGCCGTCAAGGAAAAGGTGTCCGACCCCAGTCGGATGCGGGCGTTGGGGTTCTGTGTCTCGGTCGCTCACGCGCACTTCATGGCCGAGTCCTTCCGGGCGGCTGGTATCAACTCGGTCGCCGTGTCTGGGGACACTCCGGCAGCTGAACGACGGCAGGCACTCGCCGATCTGAGATCCGGGGCGGTTCAGGTGGTCTTCTCGGTCGACCTCTTCAACGAAGGCGTCGACGTGCCCGACGTCGATACCTTGCTCCTGCTCCGTCCTACCTCGAGCGCGACCGTGTTCCTCCAGCAACTCGGGCGGGGGCTGCGTCGCTCTGACAACAAGGCGGTGTTGACCGTCCTGGACTTCATTGGCCAGCACCGCAAGGAGTTCCGCTTCGAGAACCAGTTTCGCGCCCTGACGAACCTCACCCGCAAGCGGCTGCTGGACCACATCGAGCACGACTTCCCGCAGCTCCCCTCCGGCTGCGCGATCCTGCTAGAGGAGAAGGCGAAGCACCGGATCATCACCAATATCAAGGAGCAACTCAGCGTCAACGTCACCACGTTGGCGCGCGAAGTCGCTGACTACGGTGAGGCACGTCTCAGCCGCTACCTGGATGAAAGCGGCCGAGACATCAAGGAGGTGTACCGGGGCAGCGGAAACTCCTGGACGGCACTGCTGCGCCGTGCCGGCCTGATCGACCGCGAGGCGCCCGAAGGTGAGATCGCGCTCCTCAAGCGAGTGCCTGCCTTCCTCCACATCGACGACCCGCTACGCGTGGACGCATACACGCGCATGTTGGAAGACAACGCCCCTGCCTACAGTGACCTCGACGAACAAGGACAGGCTTACGCGCGCATGCTGTTCTTCCAGCTCTGGCCGGTGGGCGGTGTGACCAGAAAGGGCTACGCAAGCTACGACGCGGGGTTTGCTTCTCTTCGGAAGCACCATGCCGTTCGCAGCGAGCTGCACCAGGTGCTGGCGCACAACCTTGCCCACACCGAGCACGTTCCGATCCCGCTCCTCGGGGTGGCCGGGGACCGGGGCATTCCATTGACAGTGCACGCCTCCTACAGCCGCGAAGAGATCCTTCCCGCGCTCGGCCAGGCCGACATCGGGGCCTTCATGCCGGGTGACTTCCGTGAGGGCGTGAAGTGGTGCGAGTCCATCAAGACCGACGCGCTCCTCATCACCCTGGAGAAGGACGAGAAGGACTTTTCTCCTCAGACGCGTTACCGCGACTTCGCACTGAGCGAGACCCGCTTCCACTGGGAATCTCAGCACCAGACCTCGGAAACGTCTCCGACGGGGTTGCGGTACCAGCACCACGTGGCGCAGGGCAGCAAGGTTTTGTTGTTCGTCCGCCGCTACAAAACCACCGACATTGGCGGCGCTCAGCCATGGATGCTGCTGGGCCCTGCCGAGTTCGAGAAGCACGAGGGCAGCAAGCCGATGGCCATCACTTGGAAGCTCGAGCACCCGCTCCCGGCAGATGTGCTGACATACGCCAAGGCCGTAGCAGCAGGCTGACCCTCATAGATGGGCTTGCACCGCGTTCAGTTCGGCCTCGAAGTTCATCTGGGCACGTTCGAGGATCTCGTCCGTGTCGTGGCCATGCGCCTGTAGCCAGTGCAGGAGGTCAGCGATGACGTCGATGGCGGCAGCCTCTGCCGCCATCGCACCCAGCCGACTTCGCCGGGATGTGCCGAGCAGCTCACCGTCTCCGTAGAAGCTGAGAACTGTTTCGGCTCGCGCCACGCGCGACGACCTGCCTGCGCGACCCGCGGGCGCTGTCGGTACGGCGGCGAGCTCGCACCACGTCACCTTGCAGTCATCGTGCAATTCAATGCCCCAGCGATCCGCGAGGGCATCCACTAGCCTCGATCTTGCGTGACGGTCCGCCGACGGAGTCGGTGGACCGTTTTCGTGCTGTGGGCTGAGGCTGGGCAGGTTGAGGGCCCGAGTGTCG
>NZ_JARGEF010000384.1:1807-5045 GCF_033794725.1 Streptomyces sp. ID05-39B
CAGTGCCGGCCCCAGTGCACTCGAACCGGTTGGTTCGGGGTGATGGGTGGCTGGTCGTTGTTTGAGAACTGCACAGTGGACGCGAGCATCTGTGGCCAAGTTTTTAAGGGCGCACGGTGGATGCCTTGGCACCAGGAACCGATGAAGGACGTGGGAGGCCACGATAGTCCCCGGGGAGTCGTCAACCAGGCTTTGATCCGGGGGTTTCCGAATGGGGAAACCCGGCAGTCGTCATGGGCTGTCACCCATACCTGAACACATAGGGTATGTGGAGGGAACGCGGGGAAGTGAAACATCTCAGTACCCGCAGGAAGAGAAAACAACCGTGATTCCGGGAGTAGTGGCGAGCGAAACCGGATGAGGCTAAACCGTATACGTGTGAGACCCGGCAGGGGTTGCGTGTACGGGGTTGTGGGATCTCTCTTCTGTCGTCTGCCGGCGGCAGGGCGAGTCAGAAACCGTTGATGTAGACGAAGGACATGCGAAAGGTCCGGCGTAGAGGGTAAGACCCCCGTAGTCGAAACGTCAGCGGCTCGTCTGAGAGACACCCAAGTAGCACGGGGCCCGAGAAATCCCGTGTGAATCTGGCGGGACCACCCGCTAAGCCTAAATATTCCCTGGTGACCGATAGCGGATAGTACCGTGAGGGAATGGTGAAAAGTACCGCGGGAGCGGAGTGAAATAGTACCTGAAACCGTGTGCCTACAAGCCGTGGGAGCGTCGCGCATCGAGCTTGCTCGGTGCGTCGTGACTGCGTGCCTTTTGAAGAATGAGCCTGCGAGTTTGCGGTGTGTTGCGAGGTTAACCCGAGTGGGGTAGCCGTAGCGAAAGCGAGTCCGAACAGGGCGGTTGAGTAGCACGCTCAAGACCCGAAGCGGAGTGATCTAGCCATGGGCAGGTTGAAGCGGCTGTAAGAGGTCGTGGAGGACCGAACCCACCAGGGTTGAAAACCTGGGGGATGACCTGTGGTTAGGGGTGAAAGGCCAATCAAACTCCGTGATAGCTGGTTCTCCCCGAAATGCATTTAGGTGCAGCGTCGTGTGTTTCTTGCCGGAGGTAGAGCACTGGATAGGCGATGGGCCCTACCGGGTTACTGACCTTAGCCAAACTCCGAATGCCGGTAAGTGAGAGCGCGGCAGTGAGACTGTGGGGGATAAGCTCCATGGTCGAGAGGGAAACAGCCCAGAGCATCGACTAAGGCCCCTAAGCGTACGCTAAGTGGGAAAGGATGTGGAGTCGCACAGACAACCAGGAGGTTGGCTTAGAAGCAGCCACCCTTGAAAGAGTGCGTAATAGCTCACTGGTCTAGTGATTCCGCGCCGACAATGTAGCGGGGCTCAAGCGTACCGCCGAAGTCGTGTCATTCATACATTAGGGCCAACGCCTGTATGGATGGGTAGGGGAGCGTCGTGTGCCGGGTGAAGCAGCCGCGGAAGCGAGTTGTGGACGGTTCACGAGTGAGAATGCAGGCATGAGTAGCGATACAAACGTGAGAAACGTTTGCGCCGATTGACTAAGGGTTCCTGGGTCAAGCTGATCTGCCCAGGGTAAGTCGGGACCTAAGGCGAGGCCGACAGGCGTAGTCGATGGATAACCGGTTGATATTCCGGTACCCGCTGTGAAGCGTCAAACACTGAACCAGGCGATGCTAAGTCCGTGAAGCCGTTCCGGACCCTTCGGGGAAAGGAAAGTGGTGGAGCCGACGGACCAGACTTGCAGTAGGTGAGTGATGGGGTGACGCAGGAAGGTAGTCCATCCCGGGCGGTGGTTGTCCCGGGGTAAGGGTGTAGGACGTCAGGTAGGTAAATCCGCCTGGCACATAGTCTGAGACCTGATGCCGAGCCGATTGTGGTGAAGTGGATGATCCTATGCTGTCGAGAAAAGCCTCTAGCGAGTTTCATGGCGGCCCGTACCCTAAACCGACTCAGGTGGTCAGGTAGAGAATACCGAGGCGTTCGGGTGAACTATGGTTAAGGAACTCGGCAAAATGCCCCCGTAACTTCGGGAGAAGGGGGGCCATCACTGGTGAGAGCACTTGCTGCTCGAGCTGGGGGTGGCCGCAGAGACCAGCGAGAAGCGACTGTTTACTAAAAACACAGGTCCGTGCGAAGCCGTAAGGCGATGTATACGGACTGACGCCTGCCCGGTGCTGGAACGTTAAGGGGACCGGTTAGTGCGCTTTCGGGCGTGCGAAGCTGAGAACTTAAGCGCCAGTAAACGGCGGTGGTAACTATAACCATCCTAAGGTAGCGAAATTCCTTGTCGGGTAAGTTCCGACCTGCACGAATGGCGTAACGACTTCTCGACTGTCTCAACCATAGGCCCGGTGAAATTGCACTACGAGTAAAGATGCTCGTTTCGCGCAGCAGGACGGAAAGACCCCGGGACCTTTACTATAGTTTGATATTGGTGTTCGGTTCGGCTTGTGTAGGATAGGTGGGAGACTGTGAAGCTTGGACGCCAGTTCAGGTGGAGTCGCCGTTGAAATACCACTCTGGTCGTGCTGGATGTCTAACCTGGGTCCGTGATCCGGATCAGGGACAGTGTCTGATGGGTAGTTTAACTGGGGCGGTTGCCTCCTAAAGAGTAACGGAGGCGCCCAAAGGTTCCCTCAGCCTGGTTGGCAATCAGGTGTTGAGTGTAAGTGCACAAGGGAGCTTGACTGTGAGACCGACGGGTCGAGCAGGGACGAAAGTCGGGACTAGTGATCCGGCGGTGGCTTGTGGAAGCGCCGTCGCTCAACGGATAAAAGGTACCCCGGGGATAACAGGCTGATCTTCCCCAAGAGTCCATATCGACGGGATGGTTTGGCACCTCGATGTCGGCTCGTCGCATCCTGGGGCTGGAGTCGGTCCCAAGGGTTGGGCTGTTCGCCCATTAAAGCGGTACGCGAGCTGGGTTTAGAACGTCGTGAGACAGTTCGGTCCCTATCCGCTGCGCGCGCAGGAACATTGAGAAGGGCTGTCCCTAGTACGAGAGGACCGGGACGGACGAACCTCTGGTGTGCCAGTTGTCCTGCCAAGGGCATGGCTGGTTGGCTACGTTCGGGAGGGATAACCGCTGAAAGCATCTAAGCGGGAAGCCTGCTTCGAGATGAGTGTTCCCACCTCCTTGAGAGGGTAAGGCTCCCAGTAGACGACTGGGTTGATAGGCCAGATGTGGAAGCCCGGTAACGGGTGAAGCTGACTGGTACTAATAGGCCGAGGGCTTGTCCTCAGTTGCTCGCGTCCACTGTGTT
>NZ_JARGEF010000385.1:0-5019 GCF_033794725.1 Streptomyces sp. ID05-39B
GGTCTGGCCGGGGCCGGGGACAGGTGGCGGCTTGAGGTCGTTCCGCCGGATGCCGGCACGCGCGTGTATCCCGACGGTCTGGAGTACACCGAGGACGCGCTGACGACGTACACGATCACCGAGCGCGACCCCTTGTCGGCCCGCGTCCGCTGTGACCGGACGGTCCGGCTGTACCGCCCGGAGCGGGGCTGGGACACGGGCGTGCGAACCCGCTCGGAGGTCACCTGCGACACGACGGACTTCATCGTCACCCACGAGGTGGTGTGCACGGAGGGCGGCCAGGTGGTCTTCCACCGGACCTGGCGGAAGCACATTCCCCGGACGCCTCTCCCACACCCGCCCCTTTAAAAGGGACTTGGGGCTCAATGCCCGTTTTACCCCTGTTGTGGACGTCGGTGAGTTGGCTCACTACGCGCCCATGCGGGCGACTCGGACCGGAAGTTGCGATTCCGCTTTGCCTGGCGGCGAGTTGACGCTTGGCGAACGCAAAGGATCAAGCAGGCAAAGTCATCTGATCATGGTCAATAGGTGCGAACTGTGAATCCGGCACTTGTTCCGGACATGTGCTCTCGCATACGTTCCCGGCCTGTCGGGCAGACGCCTAATCCTGCCGCCGCCCGACAACCCATCGACCGACACTCACGCACGGCAGGAGCGGGGGACCCAGGTAGGCCGCCGAGCCGTACGTCACACACGTACCGGACCGGCTTGGGGTGAAGTCGCGTCGCCGTACCCCTACGGCGGCCGGCCGGGCACTTTCCAGCCCGAACCCGACAGCTCACCTCGTAGGCACCGGAGAGGAACCTTTCGTCATGCCCGCTGCCGTTCAGCACCGCCGTACCCGCCTTGCCCGCACCCTCGCCGTCGCCGCCACCGGCGCCGCCGTGCTGGCCCTCCCGCTCATCGGCTCGACCAGCGCCTCCGCGGCCACCACGACGTCGGCCACGACCGCCGCGACGACCGCCGCCGGGTACACCAACAACCTCGACGGCTGGATCCGCGAGTCGCTCGCGATCATGGCCGAGAAGGACATTCCGGGCACGTACAACGGCATCTACCGCAACATCATGCGGGAGTCCTCGGGCAACCCGAACGCCATCAACCTGTGGGACTCCAACGCGGCCGCGGGCATCCCGTCCAAGGGCCTTCTCCAGGTCATCGACCCCACCTTCGCCGCGTACCACGTGTCCGGCACCGCCTACGACCCGTACGACCCGGTCGCCAACATCACCGCCGCCTGCCACTACGCGCAGCACCGGTACGGCTCGATCGACAACGTCTTCGGCGCCTACTGACAGCCGCCCCGGGGGAGCTCCCTGGAGCACCCAAGGGGACCTAGGGGGACCTAGGGGGACCTAGGGGAAGAGTCCTTCGAGGACGACGGCCACGCCGTCGTCCTCGTTCGACGTCGTCACCTCGTCGGCCACCGACTTGAGTTCCGGGTGGGCGTTGGCCATCGCCACCCCGTGCCCCGCCCAGTCGAACATCGGGATGTCGTTGGGCATGTCGCCGAAGGCGATCGTGTCCCGCGACCGCAGCCCGAGGTGCTCGGCCGCCAGGGCCAGTCCGGTCGCCTTGGTGACGCCGCACGGCTGGAGTTCCACCGTGCCCGGCCCGGACATCGTGACGGTGGCGAGCGAGCCGACCACCGAACGGGCCGTCGCCGCCAACTCGTCGTCGGACAAGGTGGGATGGCGCAGCAGCACCTTGCTGATCGGCTCGCACCACAGGTCGTCGCGTGCTCCGACCCGCAGGGCCGGCAGGGTCGGATGCGGCATCAGATAGCCCGGCTCGATGAGCGTCAGTCCGTCGACCCCGTCCTGGTCGACGGCCACGTACACCTCGCCGACCTCGGCCTCGATCTTGCCGAGCGCGGTCTCGGCCAGTTCCCGGTCCAGGGTGACCGACCACAGCAACCGGTCGGCTCCGGCGTCGTAGAGCTGCGCCCCCTGTCCGCACACCGCGAGCCCTTTGCCGCCCAGGATGTCCAGCAGCGGCCGTACGCGAGGGGCCGGGCGGCCGGTCACCACGAGGTGGCGGGCGCCGGCGGCGGCCACCCCCGCGAGCGCGCGCAGTGACCGGTCGGAGAAGGTGTCGTCGCCGCGCAGCAGCGTTCCGTCCAGGTCGGTGGCGACGAGGGAGTACGCGCAGTGCGCGTCATATGCGGTGGGTGCGGCCATGATCAGAGAATACGGACCCCAACCGGCTCCGGCTCACCTCCAGTTCGGTGCCGTTCGCACGGGAAACGACGCCATTCGAGCGGGAAACGGCTTTCTACCGCAACGCCGGGTACAGCGAAGTTAAAGGCCTATGCACCGGTTGGCAACAACATGGCCCACTACCTACCGTCCGCGGCACCTGGAGCGGTACCGTCCAGACAGTCCAGGGGGGACTTGATCGGGGGGTCAGGTTGAGCAGCGGACGTATTCGGGTGCTGAAGCCGGAGGAGCTCGGCGAGGGGGAACGGGAGCGGTGGCGCGCGCTGCGCGCCGCGTCGACGGCTGCGCGCAACCCGTTCATGGAACCGGAGTTCACCGACGCCGTGGGCCAGGTGCGGCCCGGCACGCGCGTCGCGGTGGTGTACGAGGGGCGGGAGCCGGTCGGCTTCCTGCCCTACGAACGGGGCAGGTTCGGCCAGGGCCATGCCCTCGCGTACGGCGTCTCGGACGCACAGGGCGCCGTCCTCGGCCCCGGTCTCGGCATCGGTCTCGGCGAAGGTCGCGGCGTCGATGGCGGCGGTGGCGGCTCCGGTCGCGGCTCCGGTCCCGGGCTGGACGCGGACGGCCTCCTGCGGGCCTGCTCCCTGTCGAGCTTCGCCTTCGACAACCTGGAGGCGGAGCAGGCACTGTTCGTCCCGCACGCGGCGGCCGAGTACGCCTCCTATGTCATCGACGTGGAAAAGGGTTACGAAACGTACGAGTCCGTCCTGCGCGCACAGTCACCGAAGTTCCTGAAGACGACACTCGCCAAGGAGCGTCGGCTCGGCCGTCAGGTCGGTGACCTGCGGTTCGTGTTCGACGAACGCGAACCGGCCGCGCTGCGCACGCTGATGGCGTGGAAGTCCGCGCAGTACCGCAGGACCGGCCGCCGGGACCGGTTCGCACAGGACTGGATCACCCGGCTCGTGAGCCTGCTCGCCTCTCGGACGCGCGGCCCCGACTGCTCCGGCACGCTCTCCGTCCTCTACGCCGGCGGGCAGCCGATCGCCGCGCACTTCGGGCTGCGCTCGTCGACCGTCCTGGCCTGCTGGTTCCCGGCCTACGACCCGGAGTTCGCGAAGTACTCGCCCGGACTCGTGCTGCATCTGCGGATGGCCGAGGCGGCCGCCGCCGAGGGCATCGGGCTGCTCGACCTCGGCCGGGGGGCCGCCGAGTACAAGGACTCGCTGAAGACGGGCGAGGTGCCGGTCTACGAAGGGGCCTGGACGCGTCCGGGAGCGGGCGCGGCGCTCTACTGGCTCAGCCGCGAACCCTCGCGCCGCGCGCACCACTTCGTACGCGGCCGGCCGTGGCTCGCGGCGACGGCCGCACGGGCGCTGAAGGAAGTCGGGCGGCTGCGCCGGTCCTGACGGTTTCCGCGGTTCCACGGCTTCCACGGTTTGCACGGTTTCCACGGTTTCCACGGTTTCCATGAGGAGGGGGAGATCCGTGTCCCACGCGACACGTGTACGGCAGGAGATCCAGCGGTTCCACGCGATCGAGCCGGTGCAGGTCGCCGAACTGGAACTGGACGACGGTGGGGCGCTGAGACCCGGACCGGGCAGCCCGCCCGTCACGCACGGCGAGGTGTTCCTGCTGGTCAGGAGGGGCGGCCGGCCGGTCGCCACGCTGCTCGGGCGGGTACCCGAGGGCGCCGATCCGCGAGCGGTCCTCACCGCACTGGCCCGACGGCACGTGGGGGCCGGGCCGGAAGCGGTCCCCACGGGGGTCACCGTGCCCTTCACCAGCGTCGTCATCGCCACCCGCGAGCGCGCCGACCGGCTCGCCCACGCGCTCGACTCGATGCTCGCCCAGGACCACCCCGACTTCGAGATCGTCGTCGTCGACAACGCCCCGGTGACGGACGCGACGCGGGTACTCGTCGAGCGCAAGTACGCCGAGCGCGTGCGGTACGTGACCGAGCCCGTGCCCGGCCTCGCCGTCGCCCACAACACGGGCCTCGCGGCGGCGCGCGGCGACGTGGTCGCCTTCACCGACGACGACGTGGTCGCCGACCCTCGCTGGCTGACCGAACTCACCGCGCCGTTCGCCGCCGACCCCGGACTCGGCTGCGCGACCGGCCTGATCCTTCCGGCCCGGCTGCGCACCCCGGCCCAGGTGCTCCTGGAGAGCCACGGCGGCTTCGCGAAGGGCTTCACGCCACGGACGTACGACCCTGCCGGACCGCCCGCCGACGAGCCGCTGTTCCCGTTCACGGCGGGGCGGTTCGGGTCCGGCGCGAACATGGCGTTCCGGACCGGCGTACTGCGCGCGGTCGGCGGCTTCGACCCGGCGACGGGGGCGGGGACGCTCGCGCGCGGCGGCGACGACCTCTACGGCTTCGTCCGCGTGCTCGCCCAGGGCCACCGCCTGCACTACACGCCGCGGGCCCTGGTCTGGCACCACCACCGAGAGACCTGGCAGGACCTGGAGACCCAGGCGTACGGCTACGGCGCCGGCCTCACCGCCTACCTCACCGCGATCCTGGTCAACCGGCCCGCCCTGCTGCCCGCGTTCCTCGCCCGGCTGCCCCGCGGGCTCGCCCACGCCCGCACACTGACGGCGGTCAGGGACACGGAGGGGGCAAAGGGCTCAGAGGGGGTGGCGAGTGTGGCCGGTGCGGAGGGTGTGCCTGGTGGGCATGACGACCGCCGTCATCCGTGGCCGCGCAGGCTGTCGCGGCTGCAGCGTAAGGGGATGGTGTACGGGCCGGTCGGCTATCTGCGCGCCCGTCGCGCGCTGCGGGCCGCGTCCCTGGAGTCTGCGTTGTCCGGAGTGTCCGGGGTGTCTGGGGTGTCCGGGGTGTCCGGGGTGTCCGGGG
>NZ_JARGEF010000386.1:0-4955 GCF_033794725.1 Streptomyces sp. ID05-39B
ACCCGATCCCACTCGATCTCCCTTGATCTCCCTTGATGTCCATCAATGTGAGGAGTGGCCGTGGAGTTCGGGTTCTCCGCCCTCGACGAGGCCTTTCGGGGCGAAGCCCGCGAATGGCTGGGGCTGCGCGTCCCGTACACCGGCGAACGCCGGGCCTGGGAACGGGCGCTCGGGGCGGACGGGTGGATCGGGATCGGTTGGGGGGAGGGCGGCTACGGGAACCGGGTCGCGAGCCTCACCCAACAGGTCGTCTGGGCCGAGGAGTACGTGCGCTCGGGGGCGCCGGGGCGGTCCGGGCACATCGGGGAGAAGCTGCTGGCGCCGACGCTGCTCGCGCACGGCACGGCGGAGCAGAAGGAGCGGTTCCTGCCGCCGATCGCGGCCGGGGCCGAGCTGTGGTGCCAGGGATACAGCGAGCCCGGCGCCGGATCGGATCTCGCGGGCGTGCGGACGCGTGCGGAGCGGGCGGCCGACGGGTCGTATCGCGTCACCGGACAGAAGATCTGGACCTCCCTCGCCCACGAGGCCGACTGGTGCTTCGTGCTGGCGCGCACCGATCCGGGGTCGGTACGGCACCACGGGCTGAGCTTCCTGCTCGTGCCGATGGACCAGCCGGGGCGCGTCGACGTGCGGCCGATCCGGCAGCTGACCGGGACGAGCGACTTCAACGAGGTCTTCTTCGACGGGGCACACGCGCGTGCGGAGCATCTCGTCGGCGCGGAGGGGGACGGCTGGCGGGTCGCCATGAGCCTCCTCGGCTTCGAACGCGGGGTGTCCACGCTCGCCCAGCAGATCGGGTTCGCCGAGGAACTGGGGCGCGTGGTCCGTACGGCCGTGGAGACCGGCGCCGCCGACGACCCCGTCGTACGCGAGGCGCTGGTGCGGCTGTGGGCGGAGCTGCGGACCATGCGGTGGAACGCGCTGCGGACGCTGGGGGGTTCGGCCGGGCCGGGCGCGCCCAGCGTGGCCAAGCTGCTGTGGGCGGGCTGGCATCAGCGGCTCGGTGAACTGGCGGTGCGGGTGCGGGGCGCGGAAGGGGGCGTGGGTCCGGCGCCCTGGTCGCCCTCCGCGCCGTACGAACTGGACGAGACGCAGCAGCTGTTCCTGTTCTCGCGGGCCGACACGATCTACGGCGGCTCGGACCAGGTTCAGCGCACGATCATCGCCGAGCGCGTGCTCGGACTGCCCAGACAGCCCAAGGGATAGGGGACGTGATGCGGGGCGTGCTGTTCGACGGGAAACGGGCCGAGGTCGTCGACGATCTGGAGGTACGGGAGCCTGGGCCGGGGGAGGTGCTCGTGGCCGTGTCGGCGGCCGGGCTGTGCCACAGCGACCTGTCCGTGATCGACGGGACGATCCCCTTCCCGGCGCCGGTGGTGCTCGGGCACGAGGGCGCGGGCGTGGTGGAGGTGGTCGGCGCGGGCGTCACGCACGTGGCGGCCGGCGATCATGTCGCCCTGTCCACGCTCGCCAACTGCGGGACGTGCGCGGAGTGCGACCGGGGGTGGCCGACGATGTGCCGGCAGGCCATCGGGCGGCCCGGCCGGCCGTTCTCGCGGGGTGGGCGGCCGGTGTACCAGTTCGCGTCCAACTCGGCGTTCGCGGAACGCACGGTAGTCAAGGCCGTCCAGGCGGTGCGCATCCCGAAGGACATCCCGCTGCCGTCCGCCGCGCTGATCGGCTGCGGGGTGCTCACCGGCGTCGGGGCGGTGCTCAACCGCGCGCGCGTGGACCGCGGGGACAGCGTCGTCGTCATCGGCACGGGCGGCATCGGGCTCAACGTGCTGCAAGGGGCGCGGATCGCGGGCGCGCTGCGGATCGTGGCCGTCGACGCGAACCCGGCGAAGGAGGAGGCGGCACGGCGGTTCGGGGCCACCGACTTCCTGACCTCCACCGAGGGCGTGCGGGACCTGCTGCCGACAGGCGCGGACCATGTCTTCGAGTGTGTCGGCCGGGTGGAGCTGATCCGCCAGGCCGTCGACCTGCTCGACCGGCACGGCCAGGCCGTGCTCCTCGGGGTGCCGCCCGCGACCGCCGAGGCGTCCTTCCGCGTCTCCTCCCTGTTCCTGGACAAGTCGATCCTGGGCTGCCGCTACGGGGCGTCCCGGCCGCAGCGGGACGTCGCCCTGTACGCCGAGCTGTACCGCACGGGCCGCCTCCTCCTCGACGAACTCGTCACCCGCACCTACCCGGTGGAGGACTTCGCGAAGGCGACGGCGGACGCGGAGGCGGGTCGGGTGGCGCGGGGGGTGCTGACGTTCTAGAGATCGTCGGCGCCCGCATGCCGGTCGTCACGGCCCCGTCGGCTCCGGTGCTCCGAGGCCCGGCGACTCGACGACCCCGGCGTGCGCGGAACACCCCGGCGTCGGCTGGGCGGCGAGGCGTGGCACGCCGCCCGTTCAGCGCGGGGCGCCGACGCGGCCGTGGCTCCGGTGGTTCTGGACGACTCGCGGCCCGATGGCTTCGGCGCCCTCCGTGGTGGTGGTTCTGGTGCGGAAGGTGCGGCGATAGGCCGTGGGGGTGACCCCGAGCGCCGCCTGTAGGTGCTGGCGCATCGACTGGGCGGTGCCGAAGCCGGCGTCCCGGGCGATCTGGTCGACGGAGAGGTCGGTGGACTCCAGGAGGTGCCGGGCGCGTTCGACGCGCTGCTGGGTGAGCCACTGGCCGGGGCTGACACCGACCTCCTCGCGGAAGCGGCGAGTGAACGTCCGTACCGACATGGCCTCCTGGGCGGCCATGTCGCGCAACTGGATCGGCTGATGGAGGCGGCCGAGCGCCCACGCGCGCGAGGCGGTCGTGCCGGACAGCTGCGGATCGGGCACGGGCCGCTCGATGTACTGCGCCTGCCCGCCGTCGCGGTGCGGCGGTACGACCGTGCGGCGGGCGACCTCGTTGGCGACGGCCGTGCCGTGGTCGCGGCGCACCATGTGCAGGCACAGGTCGATGCCGGCGGCGACGCCCGCCGAGGTCAGCACGTCGCCGTCGTCGATGAAGAGGACGTCGGGGTCGACCCTGACGCTGGGGAACAGTTCCTGGAGACGGGCGGCGTCGGCCCAGTGCGTGGTCGCGGGGCGGCCGTCGAGGACTCCGGCGGCGGCCAGGACGTACACACCGGTGCAGATGGAGGCGAGGCGGGTGCCGGGGCGGATGCGGGCCAGGGCGGCGGCGAGGTCGTCGGTCAGGACGCCCTCCTCGAAGACCGGGCCGAGTTCGTACGACGCCGGGACGATCACCGTGTCGGCGGTGGCCAGGGCCTCCGGGCCGTGCGCGACCTGGATGGCGAAGTCGGCGTCCGTCCCGACCGGGCCCGGCGGCCGGACCGAGCAGGTCACGACCTCGTACAGGTGCCGGCCCTCGGGGTCCCTGGGGCGGCCGAAGATGCGGTGCGGGATGCCCAGTTCGAAGGGGAGCAGGCCGTCGAGGGCGAGGACGACGACGCGGTGCGGGCGGAAGCCTGCGGAAGGGCTCATGGCCCGATCCTAACGAATATCGTCCTTCGGGCCACTCGCTCGGGCAGGCCGCGGGACCGAAGCTCTATGACGTGACTCAGGCAGACGTGACTCAGGCCGACGCGACGCAGGCGGACGACGTGAACCGGACAGGTGAGCCCGGGGAGGGTGGGGCCGTGGCGGATGTGGTCGATGCCGTCGCCGGGGCTTCCCGTGCCCGTGCCGGGAAGCGGCGGCCGCGGATCCACCGGGCGTGGTTCGTCGCCGCCGTCACCTTCGTCACGATCATCGGTGCGGCGGCCTTCCGCTCCCTGCCCGGACTGCTCATCGAGCCGCTGAACGCGGACTTCGGCTGGTCACGCGGCACGATCGGCGCGGCCGTCTCGATCAACCTCGCCCTCTACGGGCTCACCGCGCCCTTCGCCGCGGCGCTGATGGACCGTTTCGGCATCCGCAGGGTGGTGGCCGTCGCCCTGACCGTGATCGCGATCGGCTCCGGCCTGACGGTGTGGATGACGGCGGCCTGGCAACTGCTGCTGTGCTGGGGCCTGCTGGTGGGCCTCGGCTCGGGCTCGATGGCGCTCGCCTTCGCCGCCACGGTCACCAACCGCTGGTTCACCGAACGCCGCGGTCTGGTCAGTGGCATCCTCACCGCGGCCTCCGCCTCCGGCCAGCTGATCTTCCTGCCGCTGCTGTCCTGGATGATCACCCGCTACGACTGGCGCCCGGCGGCGGTGACGGTCGCTCTCGCCGCCCTCGCGGTCGTGCCCTTCGTCTGGCTGCTGCTGCGTGACCATCCGGCGGACGTCGGGCAGATGCCGTACGGGGCGAAGGAGTTCGTGCCCAAGCCGCCCCCGGTGCGGGGTGCGGCGCGGCGCACGGTCGCGGTGCTGTTCTCGGCGGTGCGCACGGGCCCGTTCTGGCTGCTGGCGGGGACCTTCGCGATCTGCGGCGCCTCCACGAACGGCCTGATCCAGACCCACTTCGTGCCGGCCGCCCACGACCACCACATGCCCCTCACGGCGGCGGCCTCCCTGCTGGCGGTGATCGGCGTGTTCGACGTGGTCGGCACGATCGCCTCCGGCTGGTTCACGGACCGCTTCGAACCGCGCCGCCTGCTGGCGGTGTACTACGCGCTCCGCGGCATCTCCCTGCTCTTCCTGCCGATCCTGCTGGCCCCGACCGTCCACCCCCCGATGATCTTCTTCATCGTCTTCTACGGCCTCGACTGGGTCGCCACCGTCCCGCCCACCCTGGCCCTGTGCCGCGAGCACTACGGCGAGGACAGCGCCATCGTCTTCGGCTGGGTCCTCGCCTCCCACCAGGTCGGCGCGGCCCTGGTCGCCTTCCTCGGCGGCGTGGCCCGCGACGCCTTCGGGTCGTACGACGTCGTCTGGTACGCGGCGGGGGCGCTGTGCGCGGCGGCGGCGCTGATGGCGCTGGTGATACGGCGCACGCCCGCGGTCCCGGCCCTGCCCACGGTGGTGGCTTGAGGGGTGGGTGGGC
>NZ_JARGEF010000387.1:0-4865 GCF_033794725.1 Streptomyces sp. ID05-39B
TCCTGGGCCCCCTCTATTTACACACTTTGCTTTGCCGGGGACGGCCAATGGGTTATAGAGACAGCCGGAGACCTCACCCTGCCCACCCCCCTGATCACGGTCGTCATCGCCACCCGCCTGCGCGAGGACCGCCTCGGCTTCCTGACCGCCATGCACCGCAGTCTCTGTCGGCAGACCGTGCCCTGGGAGGCCGTCCTCGCCCTCGACGGCGCCGGCCCCGACCGTCTGCCGGCAGCGCTGGCCAGCGATCCGCGCGTACGCACCCTGACAGTGCCGCGGCCCGTCCGGGCCGCCTGCGCCCGAAACTTCGCCCTCAACCTCGTCCGCACCCCGTATGTGAACTGGGCCGACGACGACGACCTGTTCCCGGACCACGCGATGGCCGCCCGGCTCGGCGCCGTGGAGCAGGCGGGGGTGGGCTGGTGCGCCGGGTGGAGCGAGGACCTCCACCCCGACGGCAGCACCACGCTCTGGCGGTGCCCCGCGCCGCCCGGCCGGCACGAGGCGGGGGATGTATGGACGTACTGGCGCTCACCGGCCGACACCATTCCCATCGGACCGACCACCATCCTGGCCCGCACCGAACTGGTGCGCGCGGCCCCGATGGGCGGCCTCGTCCAGGGCGAGGACTACATGACGGCCGTCGGCATCACCAGCCTCGCTCCCGGGATCCTGCTGCCACTGCCGGTCTACCGCTACCGCAAGCACACCGGGCAGATGACCGCCCAGCCGGGATACGACCAGTTGGAGAGCGCCGCCCGCGTGCACGCCTGGCAGTACGGCCGCAGCCTGCGCTCGCTCCTGCACCGTGAGGCCCTGCGTGGCTGACGACAGATCACGGTCGCTGGACGGCACTGGTCGAGTAGCGCGCTGCAGGTACGCGAGGACCTGAACAGCGGCGTTCCGCTGTCTCGCGCCGAGCACCGAGCACCGACCTGGCCGGCCATCGAGACCTGGCTCGCCCACAGCCAGCAGTTTCTGCGCCAGGCCCGCGCTGCCTCCCCTCGCCCACGCCCCACTGTTGCCCTTCCCCAGCCGCCCCACCGGCTCACGTCCGGCCAGGCACGCCCTCGCTGACCGACACCCAATTCCTAAGGAGACCCACCTTCTTGGACCCTGGTACTCACTTCGCCTTCGGCACTCATCCCCAGCACGGCTTCGTCGCCTCCTTCACCGCCACGGTGCCCGCGCACCTGGCCCACTGGTTCCTCACCCGCGAGCAGTTCGAGCCCATCCCCGACCGTCCCGGGCTATACCGCCTCACCGAGCCCGACCGTGACGGTCCGCGCCGCACCCGCCAGGCTGTCCGCGACCTGGGGGCGCAGGGCTACTCGGTGTCCGCCGACATGGGCCTCGCCCCGGACGCACCGGCCGCTGCGCCGCTCCCGGCCCGGCGCCACGCTGTCTCGGATCGTCGCGCCCGTACCGCCCAGGCCGCGGTCATACGCTCCCCCCAACGCCGTACGGCGCCGACTACCACCGCACCGGCCCCGCGACCGATCCCGCCGAAGCCCACCTACGCCCCGACCGTTCACCTGCCGGCTGGACGCTCCCGATGACACCGATGACTCCATACGGTGAGACGATCCGCATCACCCGCGGGCGAGGTGGCGAGGTCGAAGTCACCGGCGCCATCGACGCATTCGCGCGGGACATCCTGCTCCGAGCCGGATTCCTCTTCTTGCCGGCCCTGCGCGGGCACTGGATACGGCTGCCGTTCGACCTGGGCCAGGGCTGGGAGAACGAGCACGCGACCTGGGCCGCGGACATGCTCACCGCCGCCCGCTACCCGGTGCATCTCGACCCCGGCCTTCGCCCTCACCCACCCGGCCAGGAGACTCCGGCCGCGCCCGCACGGCCGCCGGCCATGACCGCCCAAGCGCCGCCCAGCAGGCCGCCCCGCCGCTGATACCTTCCGCCGGGAGAACCGATCTCTGACACCACCACGCCCAGCGTGGCGCAGCTCGCCGGGCGAGCACGCGGTTCCAGGCTGCGGATGGCGGTCATCGGCCGTGAGACTGAGTCCGCGCAGGACGCCACGCGGGACCGCTACGGCCGCACTTTCCATCCTCTCCGAGGCCCAGCTCACCCGCGCAGCAAGGCTATGAAGCCGGTCCCTTGATCCCGGTTGGAGAGCCTCCTCGACACCGCGGCCCGCCCGCTTCTCCTACGCCCTGGACACCGTCCGCGGGCAGCTCGGCGCCCAGCTCGACGCCCCTGGCCGACAACTCGCCGTCCTCACCCGCGAGGTGCACGACGCGATCGAGGATCTCGCCGCCACGGTCGGCGTGCTGCCGTCATACCGCACCCCGTACCACCGCGGATACGGCCCGCCCCGCCCTGAGCACCACACCTCCCACAGCGCCGCCCCGTAGCACGGCCGTCAACCGCCGAGCGTAGGACCGCGAACGCCTTCCACCTTCAGTCACACACGACCCGTTCAAGGAGATCCATCTATGGCTGTCCGCACGAAGTGGACCGTCGAGCACACCTGCGGCCACGAAGTCGTCCATGACCTGTCCGACCGCGCCGCCGACCGGCGGGCCGGGTTCGCCCGCTGGCTCGGCGAACGGGACTGCACCGACTGCTGGAAGGCCGCCCGCAGCAACGACACCGCCTCCAAGGAGGAATGGCTCGCAACCAAGCGGGCCGAGGAACAGCGGGCCGCCGCCGAGTGGGCCACCAAGTTCGACATGCCCCCGCTGGAAGGGCCGGAACGCGCCGTGGACTGGGGTGAACGCTCCCGCCACCAGCTGATGTGCGCCGCGCACACCGCGCTCGTCGTCGAAGGCGCCTGGGACGACGCCGACTGGGCGGAGCTGGAAGAGAAGGCTCGCCTGATCACCCGGGCCGGATGGTGGATCGACCAGCGCGACGCCGACGGCGCCGACCTGCTAGAACTCTTGGACGCCGCCACAGAACAGGACCGCGGTACGGAGAATCCGTACCGCTGACCCTCCCGACTCGGGTGAGGTGCAGTGCGCTGCGTGATCAACGGCTCGCTCGGTGATCAACTGACACCCCGCATCGTGATGGCTGCGACGGCCGTGGACGGGCGGCGGAAGACAGCCGGCTCCAGCTGTTCACTCCCCGGTCGCTGCGAGGCAGCACGACCAGGGAAAGAGCCCGGGTCCGTCGAACGGGGCGGAACATAGCCGCAGATCGCCGGTTAGCCAAACCGGCGATCCTGCGGACCATTGATCCTCCCGCCGCCACATGCACAGCGTGGAAGGATCCGCATGCTCCCACCATCCTGGACCCCGCCGTCCACCCCGGCCTTCGCGCCCACACCCGACCCCCTCACGCCCTGTCGGGACATCACCCATGGGCACTTCGAGGCCGGCGACCAAGTCGTGGTCATCAAGGGTGTGGCGGGGGCCGAGTTGTGGGGGGACGCGATGCAGGTCGTCGCCCCGTCCTGGCACACCCCGACCGACGAGGACGGCTGGCGGCTGCGCGACCCCAACGGCGGAGCGCAAACGTTCATCACCGCGCACCCCCGCTACCTCGTGCACCTCTCCCGCCGCTGCCCGGACTGCATGATCTACCTGCGAGCCATGGCTGATCATCTGCTGCCGAAGTACGCCGGCCACGCCGACGCCGTTCTCGACTGCGGCTGGTACACCACCACGGCCCTCGGTCAACTGGTCCACGTCGCCGATGCCCGGGGCGGCCGGTGAGACTTCCTCTCCGCCGCCCCGGCCGCACCCCCACACTGGCGCGCGCACGGACCCGGGCCACCAGGGACACCTCAATCCCCCTCTGGCCAGCACGCCTGGCAGCCGACCTGCTGCAACGGCTCGCATCTGAGGCCCGTCGCATCGAGCAGGACCTGCGCCTCACCACCATCACGTCCGCATCCGACGACCGGCAGGTGGCCGGGGCCGTACCGACCGCGTCCGCTCAGCTCGCCACCGTCCTCGCCCAGCTCGCCGACGAGCGGTCCGGTCCGCTGGCCACCGTGCGCGGCCTCATCGAGCACGCCGCATACCGGGCTTCTCTCCAGCCCTGCACCGGTCCCGACACGGCGCACCAGCTGGAGCTGATCGCCCGCCGCATCTACGGCACCCAGCAGGACCTCGATGACGTCGCCGCCCGTCTGACCACCCGCTCCAAGCGGTCGACCGCAGCGCCAGTGGTACCGGCCGCACGAGCCTGTGCCGGGCAATCACCTTAGGAGAAGCCTTTCCCTTGCCTCTGGCCGACCGCGCCCTGACCATCCGCCGCGACCCGCACTCCGAGGAAGTGCTTGGCTGCGGTGGCGATCCGGAAGCCCACAGCGTGCTTCAACGGGCGGGCTTCGTGCCCGTCCACCGCCTCCACGAGACCTACCACCGCGCTCCCGCTGGCCTGGCGCAGGACGAGGAGAACCGCCAGGCCACCGAAGCCGTGGCCCGGCTGCGGGCGGTCGGCCACCAGGTCGACTGCGACCCGTCCTTCGACACCGACCGCCGCCCCGCCCAGTACGAGCCGCTGGGTGCCTCGGTGGCCCAGCTCGCCGACCGGATCCGACAGGCGACCACCACAGAGGAGGTCGCTGAGATCCTGACCGAGCTGACTGCCCCCTGCGACGGCATCCTCGATGCCGTCGGTCAAGTCCTCACTGCTGCGGCTGAGTTCCACGACGATCTTGGCGCATCAACTGCCCCGTACACCGCGCGACGGCTGCGCTATCTCGCCGAGGAACGCCTCGCCGTCGTCCGCACCGACCTGGTGCACACGCGCAATGACCTCGCCGACCGGCCTGCCCCGCACCCCGGGCGCGTCGCGTGCACCCAACAGGTCCCTGCCGACGAACGCGAGCGGTCCGCCGTGTGTGCCTGCCCACCTCCGCCGCGTGCCATCCCGGCCCCCCGCCCGTGGCC
>NZ_JARGEF010000388.1:0-4826 GCF_033794725.1 Streptomyces sp. ID05-39B
CGCCGGAACCGGCCAGACTGCCCCGCCGCAGGCCCGGCGCCAGCGGCATCAAGGAGTTCTTCCGGTTACGCGATCCGACCGGCAACTGAGCCCGGCCGCAGGCCACTTCCCCCACCTGACCCGCCACCCGACAGGCCCACCCGGCCGTCCTCACATCCCACCGTCCCCCCACGTCCTCCAAGAACAAGGGGAGTTTGCCCTCATGGACCACCAAGCCCTCGCGCGGGAGATGCGCGGCCTGCGTGAGCAGGTGACCGGCATCACCGACACCGTGGTCGCGGCGGCGGACGGCCTGCTCATCGCCGCCGACACCGCCGACTCCATCGACCCCGAGGGCCTCGCCGCCCTCGCCGCGGCCGGCCTGGGCCTGGCCCGCCGTACCGCCGAGGCCACCGACCGGGGCGTCCTGCACCGCACGGTGACCTACGGCAGTCACGGCTTCGCCGCCTTCTACGGGGTCGGTGACACCGCGCTCATGGTCGTCCTCGGCGACGAGGGCATGGACGTGGACCGTCTGCACACGGCGACGCAGCCGACCCTGCGCCGCATCGATCTGATCCTCACCGACAGGGCCGCCAAGGCGCCCGAAGGAGTGTGAAAGGGATGGCGACGAAACGTATGACCCCCGGTTTCTCCGACCAGGTGATGGGCCTGGTGAAAGCGCTCCGCACGGACGCCCCCGACTGCGTCGCGTCCGGTGTCGTCGACATGTCGACCGGCATGCTGCTGTCGTACGAGACGGTCGACAACCATCCGCCGGAGGTGCTGGACCTGCTCGCGGGCGCGACCCTCGACCTGTTCCAGGGGCGGACCGTCGTGATGATCGAGGACGTCTTCAAGGAACGTCGAGGGAACTCCGGCGACAACCACTTCTTCCAGGAGATCCTCGTCAACAGCGACAACCTCACCCACCTGTTCGTGCGGATGACGGAACAGCAGGACGTGGTCGCGGTGGTCGTCTGCCGAAAGTCCGTGAACGTGGGCATGCTGTTCGCCCAGGTCCGCCGGGTGGTGAAGGAGTACCAGCTGTGAGGGCGCGGCAACCCTGAACGGGCCGGGGGCCCCCGCCTCCCGGTGGGGACCCCCGGCCCGTTCACGCCGTGCTTCGACGTCGTGCCTTGACGCCGTGCCTTCACTCCGTGCGCAGGCCGTCCGGCCGCAGCAGCCGCAGCAGCGGCGGCAGGCTCAGCAACGTCACAGCGAGGACCACCCCCGCGCCGGCGCAGGCCATCGCCAGCACGGAAGCCCAGTCCACGCCCACCGGCGTGTCCGACATCCGCAGCAGCACCGCACCCAGGGTGATGCCCACCACCGAGGCCAGCAGCAGACCGAGCCCGATCGGGATCGCCGTCTGCCACAGCACCGACATGGTCAGCGTGCGGCGGCGGGTACCGAAGGCGACCAGCGCCGACAGCAGCTTGCGGCGTTCGCGCAACTGCTCCAGCTGCGACACCAGCAGGCTCGCCCCGATCAGCATCAGCACACAGAGGGCGCCGACGAGCAGCCCGGTGCGCAGCGCGTCGTACCTCGCGGAGGTCCTGGTGGCCGTCCAGGTGTCCGGAACGGACAGGGGGTCCACGGCGGTGGCGGTATTGCGGACGTGTTCGGCGACGTCCGGCACCGACTCGTCGACCGAGAGGTACAGCGCGCCGCTGACGGACTTCGCGACGTTCTCGGGCATCGCGGCCGGAGTCATCAGGAAGCCGCCGCGCCGGGTGCCGGCCGGGTCCACGATCGAGCGGGCCGTGCCGACGCCCGCCGGGACGGTCCAGGTGGCCTCCGAGACATCGCCGCGGCCGTAGGACTCCAGGTACAGCTTCTTGCCCGGCCGGTTCAGCGCCGGACCGTCGACGGAGTACTCCCCGCCCTCCAGGACGAACAGGTCACCGTCCGCGCAGGACGGCAGCTTCGCCACCTCGCGCAGCGCCGCGCAGTCGCCGACGGTCAGCTCGGCGGTCAGGGTCGGGCCGTTCTCGGTGTTCCACGAGGCGTCACCGAGGTAGCCCTCCCACAGGGCGGTGGCCTTCCGTACGCCCTTGGTGTCGGTGAACTTCTGGACGGTCGGGGCCATCGGGACGCCGTCCGGGAGGCCCACCTGCATCTGCGCCCGGCGCAGATCCTGGCCGGTCTCCTCGGTGTACTGGCCGTCGACCCCGGCGAACAGCATCTGGAGCGCGATCGCCGCGGCCACCGCCACGGCGATGCCGTTGACCATCCGAGCCGCCGTACCGCTGCTCAACTGCAGCCGCCGTATGGCCAGTTGCCAGGCGACGCCGCCGGCGCCGAGACGGCCGACGACCGTCTCCACCAGCCAGGGCAGCAGCGCGGTGACCCCGACGAGCAGCAGCAGGACGCCGCCGACCACCAGGTACTTGTTGAAGTCGCCGTCGTCGCGGCCCTGGCCGATCATCGGGTAGAGCATCGCGAGGCCGGCCACCGGCAGCAGCAGCCGCCACCACAGCCGGCGCCGCGCGGGCTTGGCCGCGCGCACCACGCCGAGCGGCTCGATCACCACACCGCGCAGCGCGAGCAGCGTGACCAGGACGGCGGCGGTGGGCACCGCCACCGCGACCAGCGTGGCCAGCGCGGGCGAGGGGTCGAGATAGCTGGGCCACACGCTCACGCCCAGCACCTCGACCGAGCCCGCCACCTGGCGTCCGGCCAGGAAGAACGCCGTGCCGAGAACTAGACCGAGCAGGGCGCCGGCCAGAGCCTCGCCCGCCGCGATCCGCCGGGTCATCCGGCTGTCGGAGCCCACCAGCCGCAGGGCCGCGAGCCGGCGGTCGCGCCGATCGCCGCCGAACCGCACGGCCGCCGCGATGAACACCGCGACCGGCATCAGCAGAGCCACGATCACCACGATGTTCAGCAGGACCAGGATCGGGTCGGCTTGCTCGGGCGTCGGGGTCGGGTCGCCGAAGCCCGTCAGCCGGACCGTCCGCCACGCGTCCATGCGTGCGGCGAGCCCCGAGCCGCCCGCGTAGTAGGCGAGTTCCTGCGAGCCGATCAGCCCGCTCTCCCCGATGCCGCCGACGATCCGGTACGGCAGCCGCTCCCGCAGCAGCGCCGAGCCGTCCGCGGCGAGCAGCTTCCTCAACGCGGGCGAGACGACCATCTCGCCCGCTCCCGGGTACCGGTCCACGCCGGGCGGCAGCGGTGCCCGCGGGCCCTCCGGCTCCACCAGCCGACCCCGCACGTCCTTGTCCCTGAAGGTCGTGTCGACGTGGGAGATCACCAGGGTGTCGTCCGCCTTGGGCGGCACGATCTGGTCGTACCTGTAGTCCGTGCGGGCCTGTTCGCGGTCGTGCCGGGCGGACAGCGCGTTGGGCAGCGCGGTCGACAGCAGCAGCAGCGCCACGCCGAATCCCACGCCGACGGCCGTCAGCCCGGCCCGGACCCACCCCTCCCGTCCGCCCGCGAAGGCGAACCGGCAGCCCAGGGCCAGGTCCCGGCCCCACTGGCGCAGGTTCATACGACCCGCTCCATGTCACGCGACTTCCCGTCCCGTACGACGATCTCGCGGTCCGAGTACGCCGCCACCCGGGCCTCGTGCGTGACCAGCACCACGGCCGCGTTGGCGGACCGGGCGGCTTCCGTGAGCAGGTCCATCACACGCTCGCCGTTGAGCGAGTCCAGGGCGCCGGTCGGCTCGTCGGCGAAGATCACCCGCGGGCCGGTCACCAGCGACCGCGCCACGGCGACCCGCTGGCCCTGCCCGCCGGACACCTCGCCGGGCCGCTTCCCGCGCAGGTCGTCGACCTCCAGCCGCTCCATCCAGGCCAGGGCGGTCCGCTCGGCCTGCTTGCGCGGGGCGCCGTTCAGCCGCAGCGGCAGCGCCACGTTCTCCACGCAGGTCAGCTCCGGCACGAGCTGCCCGAACTGGAACACGAACCCGAACTCCGACCGCCGCAGCGCACTGCGCCGGGCGTCGCTCAACGTCGCCAGCTCCCGCCCGTCGTACGTGATCGAGCCCGAGTCGGGCTGCACGATCCCGGCGAGACAGTGCAGCAGCGTCGACTTGCCGGAGCCGGAGGGGCCCATGACGGCGACGACCTCACCGGGGTGGATGGAGAACTCGGCGCCGTCCAGCGCCATGGTCGGACCGTAGGCCTTGCGCAGGTCCTGGGCGGCGAGCAGCGAGCCGGCGGGGGCGCTCATGAGGTCACCGCCTCTCGCAGCTTGTCCAGGCGTGCCGCGGTCAGCTCCAGCCAGCGCAGATCGGCCTCCAGATGGAACAGGGCGTGGTCGCAGATCAGCTGGTCGGCGAGGTCGCCCTTGCGCTTGCGGTCGGTGAGGATGCGCATGCTGCGCAGGTGCTCGGAGCGCTGCGTGTCCAGGATGTCGGCCGCGTCGCGGTGCGTGAGCAGCGCGAGGACGATTTTGGTGTAGAGGGCCGACTGGAGGTACGGCTCGGGCTTCTCGGGCGTGGCGAGCCACCGGGCGACGTCGGTGATCCCGGCGTCGGTGATGGCGTATCGCTTGCGCTCCGGGCCGCCGCCGGCCTCGATGCCGTCGACTTCGACCAGGCCGTGCTTCAGCAGCCGGGACATCGTCGAATAGACCTGGCCGTAGTGCAGTGGCCGGTCGTGACCGAACTTGTCGTCGAAGGCCCGCTTGAGGTCGTAGCCGTGGCGGGGTCCGGACTCAAGGAGTCCCAGAAGGGTGTGACCGATGGACATGGGGAGGACTGTACACAGCGTGTATACCCGGGGTGTATACGTGGAGTGCGGAGGCGGTGGCAGGGTGTGGGTCGGCGCAGGTGGGGGCCGATTGTCACAGGTTCGCTACGGGGCTCCGGGGGGCGGTCCCCCGGAGCCCCGTAGCGA
>NZ_JARGEF010000389.1:0-4801 GCF_033794725.1 Streptomyces sp. ID05-39B
GATCTTTTTTTTTTGTCGTCCGGTTATGAGGTTGATTCGGTCGTTCATGGGGACTAGGCTCATCCGTGGCAACCGGCCTGCTCAAGTACGTACTTGAGAGTGAGTGGTTACCGCCGGGAAAGCATCCAGGCAGGGTGGAGGAACGGGTATGGCGATCGGCCGGCGACCAGGGGCGTACATCTGCGGGATCGACGCGGCGATGGACGTCATCGGCGGGAAGTGGAAAGTGCTCATCCTCTGGGCGCTGCACGAACGGCCGCACCGTTTCGGAGAGTTGCGGCGAGCACTGCCGGGCGTGACGGAGAAGGTGCTCGCGGCGCAGCTGCGGGAGCTGGAAGCCGACGGCATCGTGCGTCGTGAGGAGTACGCCGAGGTGCCGCCCAGGGTCGAGTACTCCCTCACCGCCCGCGGCGAGACCCTGAACGAGGCGCTGGGTCCGCTGGGGGCATGGGGCAGGGAGAACCTCCTCGACGAGGCGCCTCTCGCCCGATGAGGGCCCGCGTCCCACGGGGCGCCCGCGTCCCACCAGGGTGTCGGCCACGCCCGTCGCGCCCCCCGTGGACCATGGCGAGGTCGTGTGCCGAAACCGCGTACGGCACGCGTTACCGGACCTCACCGGCTCCCCGTCAGATGCGCGAACACCACCACGTTCCCCCGGTAACCGGTTGCCCGTGAGTATCCGCCGCCGCAGGTGATCACCCGCAACTCGGCCCGCGCGGCCGCCCCGTACACCTTCTTGTCGGGGAAGGCGTGGGCGTCGTACACCTCGACCGCGTCGACGGTGAACACCGCGACCTCGCCGTCGCGCCGGTCCACCTCGATCGTGGCGCCCCTGCGCACGGCGCCGAGGTCGTAGAAGACGGCCGGACCGTCGGCGTTGTCGACGTGCCCGGCGACGATCGCGGTGCCCGTCTCACCCGGGGTGGCGCCGGACTCGTACCAGCCGGCGAGGTTCTTCCTGGCGGCCGGCGGTACGTCGAGGCTGCCGGACGACGTCAGGCCGAGACCCATGAGGGGGGCGTCGACCCGGATCGACGGGATGCGGACCCGGTCGGGCGGGGAGGGCGCCAGAGCGGGCGCGGACCGCGGGTCGGCGCCGCCCGGACCGGCCTCGGCGGCCGACGGCTGCGGCGGGGCGTGTGTCCCGGCGCCGTCGAGCAGCCACACGCCCGAGCAGAGGGCGACCGCGGTGACGGTGGCTATGACGGTGTCGCCGACGACCCTGCGCATGCGTGAGCCCCCTGTCCCTCGTCTCTGACGGAAACCCCGTACCCCCTCCGGGCCGCGAGGGGCGTCGGACCCGGAGGGGGAGGGGACATGCGGTACCGGCGGACGGACAGCGGAGGGTGTCCGTCAGATCCCGTCGCCTCTCGCCCGGCGATGCAGGAGCCAGGTACCGCCCGCGGCGGCGACGGCGAGAGCCGTCACACCGGCCGCGGTCTGCACGGGGTCGGGGCCCAGAGCGCCGCCGACCCCCGTCTTCACACTTCCTCGCGGATACACCTGCTCCCGCGTGGAACTCAGGACGACCACCAGGTCCCCGGCGACCCTCCGCCCGTCCGAGGCACACTGCGCGACGATCTCGTACGTCCCCGGCTGCGCGCTGGGCGGTACCCGGAACTGTCCGATCGCCTCACCGTCGTGGGTGCTCGGCGCGAGCGGGAAGGGACCGGCGCCGACCGCGCTCGCGTCGCCCGCCGCCGCCCCGGGATCGCCGCACGTCGCCGTGTTGACGGTCACCTGGCCGCCCGGTACGGCGGTGGAGGGGTACACGTCCAGGCTGCCGCCGCCCGCCGAGACGGCGGCATGGGCGGGTGCGGCGAACCCGGCCGCGGTGACCACGGCGAACGCGGTACCGGTCAGCAGTCGGGCGGCGGTACGTCGCATCGGTGCTCCTCCGAGCTTTCGCGAGGGCGGCCCGCGACATCCCCATGTGCCGCTACGGCGGTCGCGCCCCTGCTCCTCAGAGGTAAGTGGCACCGGCGCGGGCCCGCTTCCTGAGTGAGCGTCAGGAATGTGGTGAACGGGTGTCGGACCGCTGGGCCGCGCGAGTGCATCCCCGGCCGTTTCGGCAGGTCATCGCAGTGCGGAGCCCACCCCGGGGAAATGAGCCCGAAGGGTGCGCGAGGGGGGTGTGAACGGGTGATCCGGGGTGGCGCCCGGCGTCGGGCGCACGGAAACGATTCGCCTCCGTCACCGCACCCGCACCGCTCCCGCACGCGTGCGCTATGGACATGACATGTCATGCCCCCTTAAATCTCAGGACGACCTCAGCACCCCCACCCGTGGTCATCCCGTGATCACCCCCACGCAGCTCTCGCGACCGCCCACCTCCGTCCCGCGATCACCCCACGCCCGCCCGCGCGACCACCCCACGCACATCCCGAAGCCCCCATGCGCCCCCACGGCGCCTTCCCGAGGATCCCGAGGAGACCGATGAGCCGGATACGGCAGCACGCCCGAGGTTCCCGTCTCGCCACCGCCGGCACAGCCGCCGCCACTGCCACCCTCCTGGCCGCCGTACTCACCCCCGCCGCCGCCGCCGACGCGGCCGGCCGGCCGGACCGGGCCACCGCACTGGACAACGCCGCGGCCGTGCTGGCCGAGCGCGCCGCGAGCCTGGGCCTGACCGCCGCCCAGACCACCGCCGTCCGGGACGTCATCGTCGACAAGGACGGCACCCAGCACGTCCGCTACGACCGCACGTTCCGCCGACTCCCCGTCCTGGGCGGCGACTTCGTGGTCCACCTGGCGCCCGACGGCAGCTACCGGGGCGTTGACCGCGCGACCGGGGCCGCTCTCTCCCTCCCCACCATCGTGCCCGCCCTCACCGCGCCGAAGGCCGCCGACACCGCGGCGAACGCCCTGCGCGCCGCACACCTCGGCGAGGCCCTGAAGCAGCTCACCGCCAAGCCGCGGCTGGTCGTCGACGCCCTGCACGGCACCCCGAAACTGGCCTGGCAGACGAACGTCGCCGCACTGGACGCGCAGGGCAACCCGGTCGCCCGCGCCGTCCTCACCGACGCTCGCACCGGCGCCCAGATCGACGCCTGGGACACCCTGGAGAGCGCAACCGGTGACGGTAGGTCCCTGTACGGCGGCACGGTCCCGCTGGAGACGACCCCGTCCGGGGCGGCGTACCAGCTCAAGGACCCCACCCGCGGAAACACGTACACCGGCGACGCGGCCAACAAGACCGACCTGTGCATCTTCGGCATCTGCATCAGCCGGGCACCCTCGACCGTCTTCACGGACGCCGACAACCACTGGGGGACCGGCGCCACCGCCGACCGGGCCACGGTGGCCGTGGACGCGCAGTACGGCACGGACGTCACCTGGGACTACTACAAGAGCGTCCACGGCCGTAACGGCATCGGAAACGACGGAAAGGGTTCCTACAACCGCGTCCACTACGGCAACAGTTACAACAACGCTTTCTGGGACGACAGCTGTTTCTGCATGACCTACGGAGACGGTGACGGCACCCAGCTCGGCCCGCTGGTCTCGCTGGACGTGGCCGGGCACGAGATGAGCCACGGCGTGACCTCGAAGACCGCCAAGCTGACCTACTCGGGCGAGTCCGGCGGCCTCAACGAGGCGACCTCCGACATCTTCGGCAGCCTCGTGGAGTTCCACGCGGGCAACTCCTCCGACACCGGCGACTACCTCATCGGCGAGAAGATCGTCCGCTCAGGCTTCGGCCGCGATGCCCTGCGCTACATGGACAAGCCGTCCAAGGACGGCAAGTCCGCCGACTACTGGAGCAGTTCGGTCGGCGGCCTCGACGTCCACTACTCCTCGGGCGTCGCCAACCACTTCGCGTTCCTCCTCGCGGAGGGCAGCGGCCCCCGGACCGTCAACGGCGTCGCCTACAACTCCCCGACCTCCAACGGCTCGGCCCTGACGGGCATCGGCCGCGAGAAACTCGGCAAGATCTGGTACCGCGCGCTGACCGTCTACATGACCTCCTCCACCAACTACGCGGGCGCCCGCACGGCCACTCTCAACGCGGCCCGCGACCTCTACGGCGCCGGCAGCGCGGAGCAGAACGCGGTGGCGGCGGCCTGGAGCGCGGTCAACGTCAACTGACCCCTCCGCCTCAGGCAGGGGACGCCGGAGGACGGAGCCGAGGAGGTGACACAGGCGTGGACACAGGCGGGGACGTCCGCCTACGCCCCGGCGATCTCCACCCGCACCGCGCACACCTTGAACTCCGGCATCCGGGAGGTCGGGTCCAGGGCCGGGTTCGTCAGGGTGTTGGCGCGGCCCTCGCCCGGCCAGTGGAACGGCATGAAAACGGTGTCGGGGCGGATTCCGGTGGTGATCCGGGCCGGCGCCACGGCCCGGCCCCGCCGGGACACCACGGCCAGCGGGTCGCCCTCGGCCGCGCCGAGCCGCGCCGCGAGGCGGGGGTGCAGCTCCACGAACGGGCCCGGCGCGGCGGCGTTCAGCTCGTCCACGCGCCGGGTCTGGGCGCCGGACTGGTACTGCGCCACGACCCGGCCGGTGGTGAGGAAGACCGGGTACTCCTCGTCCGGCTCCTCGGCGGCGGGCCGGTGCGAGACCGGCACGAACCGGGCCCGGCCGTCGTCCGTGGCGAACCGGTCGAGGAAGAGACGGGGCGTGCCGGGGTGGACGGTCCCGGGGAGGACGCCGCCGGGCCGCACGGTGCCGGCGTCGTCGTGCGCGGGGTCCTCCGGAAACACGTCGAAACCGGTGTCCTCCCCGTCAGCGCCTCCACCGTCGTCCACGGCCGCTCCCGCTCCCGTTACCGTGGCCGCCTCCCCGACCGCTCCCGCCC
>NZ_JARGEF010000038.1:0-44882 GCF_033794725.1 Streptomyces sp. ID05-39B
CCACCCCCCTCTACGCCGGCGGGCCTCCCCTGCCCCGTCGGTGTGCACGACGGAAAGCGGCACGACCATGAACAACAACGGCAGAGGGCTTCAGGCGAACGCCCTCGGCATGTTCGACACGGTGGTGATGGCGGTCGCGGGCAGCGCACCCGCGTACTCGATCGCCGCCACCACCGCGGTGCTGGCCGGAGCGGTGGGGATGGCGGGTCCGGCGGCGCTGCTGTACTGCGCGATACCGATGCTGGGCATCGCGCTGGCGTTCCGCAATCTCGGCCGGATCGACGTCAACGCCGGGGCCGGCTACTCCTGGGTGGCCCGCACCCTCCACCCGTTCCTCGGCTTCGTCAGCGGCTGGGCGCTGGTGATGTCCACGACGATCTTCATGGTGGCGGGTTCGCTGCCGGCCGGGTCGATGACCCTTTCCCTGTTCGACGAGGGCCTGGCCGACGACACGGCGCTGTCCACGGTGGTGGGCGCCGCCTGGTTCCTGCTGATGCTGGGCGTGGTGCTGGGCGGCGCCCGGCTCACGGTGCGGGCGCAGCTGGTCATGTCGGGGGTGGAACTGGTGATCCTCGCGCTGTTCGCCGTCCTCGCGGTCTTCCACACCGACCACGCCCGCGCCTTCGACTGGTCCTGGCTGGGTCTCGGCCAGTTCGACGGCGTGTCAGGGTTCGCGTCGGGTGCCCTCGTGGCCGCCTTCTACTACTGGGGCTGGGACGTGACCAGCAACCTCAGCGAGGAGACCCGCGACAGCCGGCGCACTGCGGGGCTCGCGGGCCTGATCGGGGTGGGCGTCGTCTTCCTTCTCTTCGAGGTGTTCACCATCGCGGTGAACGTCATCCTCAGCGCCCGTCAGGTCGAGGAGAACGGCGCGAACGTGCTCGCGGTGCTCGGTGAGGAGGTGTGGCCTGGCTGGGGCGGCAAGCTGCTGGTCGTGGCCGTGCTGCTGTCCACCGTCGCCACGTTGGAGACGACCCTCATCCAGGTCACCCGCTCCCTGTTCGCGATGGGCCGCGACCGGACGATGCCGGCCGCGCTGGGCCGGGTGCACGGCACGTGGAACACACCGTGGGTGGCGATCGCCGTGGTCGGCGCGGTGGCGCTGGGCATGTTCGTCGCCTCCAACGCGCTGGGCTCGGTGGGCGACATCCTCTCCGACGCGATCTCGGCGATCGGGCTCCAGATCGCCGTCTACTACGGCCTGGCCGGGCTCGCGGCCGTCGTCGCCTACCGCAGGACGCTGCTCAAGTCGCCGTCCGCCTTCCTCTTCGGCGGGCTGTGGCCGCTGGGCGGCGCCCTGTTCATGTTCTGGATCTTCGTGGAGTCGCTGGGCGAGCTGAGCACGGCGGCGATCACGATCGGCCTCGGCGGGCTCGTGGCGGGCCTGGTGCCGATGCTGTGGTACTGGCGCAAGGGCAGCGACTACTACCGGCCGGCCCGGCTGGACGCCTCCCGGACCGTCCGCGCCGACTACCTGCCGGGAGGTACCGTGCCCGCGCACTCCGCCGCCCACGAGGGTCTCCCCACCGACTTCTAGAGGGGGACCCGATGGCGCGGATCCGTTTCGCTCCCGACTTCGACCCCGACTGCGGGGACACCGCCCTCTCCTCCGCCCGGCAGGACATCGTCATCGGACGCTGGCAGGGCCTGCGCGAACTCCTGCGGGTCACCGGCCCGCACTGGACGGCCCGCGGACACCGGATGCGGCTCCTCGCGCAGGCCTGCGCGGGGAGTTCGACGGTGGAGACCTGGCTGGCGGCCGAGCCGCACAGCGCGGACGCGCTGGTGCTGCGCGCGGCCACCGAGACCACCCGCGCGTTCAACGTGGCCATCGCGGCGGGCCGGGGGGTGCCGATCGGCCAGCACCGGGTGGACGCCGCGGTGCTGGCCTGCCTCGCGGCGGCCGAGGCCGCTCCGGACGATCCGACGCCGTGGATCTCGCTGATCTCGGTGGCGCGGCTGTACCCCTCGGGCGTACGACGGCAGGAACTGGCCCGCTGGTGGGACGAGTTGCACCGGCGCGACCCGCAGAGCATGGAGGGCCACCTCCAGGTGCTGCACTACTACTCGGCGCGCTGGCACGGCACGCACGGACTGATGTACGACTTCGCGCGGGACGCGGCGGGCGCGGCCCCGGCGGGCTGCGCGCTGCCGGTGCTGGTGCAGTACGCGCGCGTGGAGGAGTACCGGCACGCCGTCGACACGGCCGGCGACAGTTCCACGTCGGTGAGTCTGGGCCGGCACTGGAACCACGACGGCGCCCTCGGTGACGTCCGCCGCACCTGGGAGCGCTGGATCATGGCCCGCGCCGGTTCCGAGGTGGCCCCCGGCGAACTGCGCGACGTCAACTACCTGGCGCACGCTGCCTGTCTGGCGGGCGCTCAGGAGGTCGCGGACCCGCTCCTGCGGATGCTGGGCCGCCGCTTCACCCGCGCCCCGTGGTCGTACACCGGGGATCCGGTGCAGCAGATCGTGCGCCGGCGAGCGCAATGGACGCCGCACGCCTGAGCGACTCCACGGCCCACGGCCCACGAGTCACGAGTCACGGCCCGCGAGTCACACTGGACCATGCCCCTTTCCTCCGACGCACCCGTGTCCGACCTGCCCGGCGGCCCTCGCCGTATCGCCCTCCTCGGAGGCGGTTTCTCCACCGACGCCGACGCGGTGCTCGACACCTGGGTGCTGAGCCGTGCCCGCGCAACCCGCCCGAAGGTCTGCTTCGTGCCGACGGCGAGCGGCGACGCCGAGGGGTACGTCGACCGGTTCCTGACGGCGTTCGGCGCCCTCGACTGCGAGCCGTCCGTGCTGCGCCTGTTCCGCCGCGAGCCGGACGACGCGTCCCTGCGCGCGTTCCTCCTGCGGCAGGACGTCGTCTACGCGGGCGGGGGCAACACGGCGAACCTGCTGGCGGTGTGGCGCACGCACGGCGTGGACCGGCTGCTCACCGAGGCCTGCGACCGTGGCACGCTGCTCTGCGGCATCAGCGCCGGCGCCAACTGCTGGGCCGAGGGCTCCCACACCGACTCCTTCGGCCCGCTGACCCATCTCCCCGACGGCCTGGGCCTGCTGCCCGGTTCGGTCTGCCCGCACTACGACAGCGAGCCGGGCCGCCGCCCCTCCTACCGCCGGGCGGTGGCCTCGGGGGCCCTGCCCGCCGGCTGGGCCCTGGACGACGGTGCCGGCGCCCTGTTCACGGACGGCACACTGACGGAGACGGTCGGCCGGACGGCGGCCGCCCGCCTGTACCGGGTCGAGGCGGACGGCCGGGGCGGCACCACCGAAGTGCCCGTCACGGCCTGAGAGATCCGGTCACGGAGTCGTGCGGGGACCGTCCGGCAGGCTCTGCCGCTGCTCGATCATCTCGTGGCTGAGCGCCGCCGTCTCCGACTCGGGGAGGCGCTCGAAGCCGTCCTCGGTGATGACCGACACGATGGGGAAGATCCGCCGGTTGAGGTCCGGGCCGCCGGTAGCGGAGTCGTCGTCCGCCGCGTCGTACAGCGCCTGGAGGGCGGCCAGCGCGGCCTCGCGCCGGTCCATGCCCGGCCGGAACAGCTTCTTCAACGCGCCCCTGGCGTACGGTGATCCGGAGCCCTCGGCGTGGAAGTCCCGCTTCTCGTACAGGCCCCCCACGACGTCGTAGCTGAAGATGCGGCCCCTGCGGCCCTCGGGCGCCGAGGCGTCGAAGCCCGTGAGCAGCGGGACCACGGCGAGGCCCTGCATGGCCTGGCCGAGGTTTCCGCGGATCATGCCTGCCAGGCGGCGCGCCTTCGCGTTCAGCGTCATCGCGGTGCCCTCGATCTTCTCGAAGTGCGCCAGCTCGACCTGGTAGAGCTTCACCAGGTCCAGCGCGAGTCCGACGGTGCCGGCGAAGGCGACGGCCGTGTGGTCGTCGGCCGGGTGCACCTTCTCCAGGTCGCGCTGGGCGATGACGTTGCCCATGGTGGCCCGGCGGTCGCCGGCGATCAGGACGCCGTCGCGGAAGGTGAGCGCCAGCACGGTGGTGCCGTGCGGGACCTGGTCGGGCGCGGCGCGTACACCGTCCGGGAGGACGCTGCGGGTGCTGAGCAGTCCGGGGCGGTGGGCCGCCAGGAAGTCGGTGAAGGATGCGGTGCCGGGAGTGAAGAACTCCGCCCCCAGCCGTCCGCCGTCGTCGTTCCACGCCATGGCACTCCCCCTCGTCCGCCGGGCCGTCCCGCATCGGAGTCCTACCAGGTGCGGGCGCCCCAGAAACGTGCGAGGCCGGTCACAGGGTCCTGCGCCGCACCAGGACGCCGAGCACCAGCAGGCCGGGCAGGAGCGGCAGCCACAGCGTGAGGAGCCGGTAGCCGAGCACGGCGGAGGCGGCCCCCTCGGACGGTGCCCCGGCGGTGACCAGGGCGAGTCCGAGGGCCGCGTCGAGGGAGCCGATGCCGCCCGGTGTGGGCAGCAGGGCGGCGGCACCGCTCGCGGCGAGATAGAGCAGCGCCACCTCCGGCGCGGGCAGTGGCAGGGCCACGGCCCGGGTGACGGCGATCAGCACGCACGCGTGCAGCGCGGCGAACGCCAGCGAGCCGCCCCACAGGGCCGCGGCCCGGCGCGGAACGGCGTGCACGGCCCTGACATCGGCCCACACGGCCGTCAGGGCGGCCCGGCAGCGGGCGTGGTGGCGCAGGGCCGCGACGAGCGCCGCGCCGACGGCCACGACCGCGAGTGCGGCCCAGCCTCCCCAGCCCGACGGAAGCCGCAGCAGGCCCGGACAGGCCGCGGCGAGCACGGCGAGGAGGGCGGCACGCGCGAGCGCGGCGGCCGTGGCCTTGACGGCGACGGCGGTCGTCGCGCGCCCCGCGGTCAGTCCGCGGCGCATCAGGAAACGCACGTTGACGGCCCCCGCGCCCAGCCCGGCGGGCAGCAGGTGGTTGGCGGCGGACGCGGCGAACTGCGCGGCCACCAGCGGCCCGCGGGGCAACCGTGGGACGACGGAGCCCTGCTGGGCGACCGCCGCGCACAGCCAGGTCCCCGACGCCGCCACCGCCCCGGCGAGCAGCCAGCGCCGGTCGGCCCCGGCGAGCCGCACGGCTGCGGTGTGCAGGACGGGCCAGTGCCGGTGGGCGAGCCAGACGGCGGCGGCCAGGACGGCGAGGCTGAGCGCGGTCCGCCAGTAGGTGCCGTGCGCGCGGCCGGCCCTGACGGTGGTCCGCTCGGCCGTCATCGCGCCCTGTCCCCGGGCGGTGTCGGCGCGAGGTGCACGTCGAGCCCGGCGGACGGATGGGTCCGCCAGCCGCGGGCGTACGCCGGCGGCGGGGCGCCCGGCAGGGAGAGGGCGGCGGTCGGGACGCGGCCGGCGGTGCGCAGGATGCCCGCCTCGGTGATGTTGGCGTTGTGGCCGCGCGGGTTGGCCGAGGAGCAGCCGGCGTAGTAGGCGATGGGGATGGCCTCGGTGCCGGTGAGCAGACAGGGCGGGCGGACGCCGAGCCGGTGCAGGTCGGCGACGGTCCGGGTCCAGTCGCGGCGGTCGGCGGCGGTGCGGTCCACGGTGCGGTCGAGGACGACGTACTGCACCGCCAGATGTCCGGCGAGGCCGAGCGCGACCGCCGCGGCGGCGACCGGGCGCAGACGGCCGCGGGGCGCGGTGACCAGGCGGCACAGGGCGTCGGCGGCCGGGAGTGCGAGCAGCGCGTAGAAGGGGAGCAGGAAGCGGGGGGCGGCGTAGCCGATCAGGAAGAGGTACGGCACGGCGGCGGTCGCGGCGCAGGCCAGCGGCAGCAGCGTGGGCCTGGTGCGGCGGGCCCCGGCCGCCACCGCGAGGCCGGCGAGGGCCAGCAGCGGCAGCGCGAACCACCAGGCCACGATCACCGGGTGGGGCATCTCGGCGGTGCAGGGGCGGCACAGGGTGCGGCCCACCAGGCTGCGCAGCTGGTCGTCGACGGCGAGGTTCCAGCCGAGGCCGCCCTGGATGCGGGAGGCCTCGGAGAGCCGTTCGGCGAGGCCGCCGTGGCTGAGGTACGCCTCGATGATCCACTGGCCGCCGCCGGTCGCGAGGCCCGCCAGGAGGGCGAGGGCCAGCCGCAGGTTGCGGGCCGGGACCAGCAGGACGAGGAGGGGCAGCGTGGTCCAGACGGCGTCGGTGGGGCGCATCCAGGCCATGAGGGCGGCGCCCGCCGCGACGCCCCACAGGGCCGCCCGGTCGGCACGGTCGGCGCGGTCGGCGCGGACCCGCAGGAAGCAGCCGACGCAGATCAGGGCGCCGAGCGCGACCCAGTGGTTGGGCATGGCCGCCGGGCCGTAGAACAGCGTCATCCACAGGGAGGCGAAGAGGGCGCCTCCGGCGGCCAGGACGCGGGGCGGGAAGAAGGGGCGCCACACCCTCAGGGCCAGGTAGAGGCCGAGGCCGGACAGGACGGCCAGGTAGACGCGCAGCAGTTCGGTCGACGTCGACCAGGAGGTGACCGGCGCGACCAGCAGGGGCACCCCGCGGGCGCGCGGCGCGCTGAAGAAGGCGGGCGGGGCCTGGGCGGAGATCTGGCTGACGTACACGGTCTCGTCCCAGCCGAGGCCCAGGCCCGGTCCGACCAGGACGAGTTGTGCCACGGTGAAGGCGCCGGCGACGGCCGCGAGCAGCCAGGAGCCGGGCGCCCGCCAGGGTACGCCGGGCACGGTCGCCGGCTCGCCCCGCCGCGCGCCGGCGAGTGTCGCGTTCGTGCCCTCCGCCATGCTCCACCCCTTGCCCGTAAACGGAAAAACATGGCCAAACTAACGCGTGAGGGCCGGGCACGCAGGGTGATATACGGCCAGCTGTGCGGGCGGGTGCCCGCGGCGGTCAGCGGACGTGGGGCTTGCGGTGCCTCGGCTGCTCCGGTTCGGGGCGCACGGGTGCGGCCGGGACGGGCCGCACCGCGGGTCCGTCGCCGTTGAGGTGGACCGGCGTCCCGTGGTGAGCGATCGTCAGCGGCGGCCCGGAGAGCAGGGTGTACGTGGCCTTGTCGGGGCCGACCTCCACGTGCAGGCGGCGGCCGAGGAACTGGAGGGAGAAGGCGAGGCGGCTGAACGCCTCCGGCAGGCGGGGCGAGAAGTACAGGGTCCGGTCGCCGTCGCGGCGCAGCCCGCCGAACCCGGCGACCAGCGCCATCCAGGTGCCGGCCAGCGAGGCGATGTGCAGTCCGTCGCGGGTGTTCTGCTCCAGGTCGGCCAGGTCCATCAGGGCGGCCTCGGCCGTGTAGGCGTAGGCCAGCCGCAGATGGCCCGCCTGGGCGGCGACGACGGCCTGGCAGCACGCCGAGAGGGAGGAGTCGCGGACGGTGAGCGGCTCGTAGTAGGCGAAGTTGCGGGCGACCTGCTCCTCGTCGAAGAAGTCGCCGCAGGTGTACATCGCCAGCACCAGGTCGGCCTGTTTGACGACCTGTTTGCGGTAGAGGTCGAAGTAGGGGAAGTGCAGCAGCAGGGGGTACTGGCCGGGTCGGGTTCCGTCGAAGTCCCAGCGCTGGTAGCGGGTGAAGCCGGCGTGCTGTTCGTGCACTCCGAGTTCGTCGTTGTACGGAATGTGGACGGCCGCGGCGGCGTCCCGCCAGGCCGCGGACTCCTCCTCGTCGACGCCGAGCCGGGCGGCCTCCTCGGGGTGCCGCTCGACCGCCTCGGCGGCGGACAGGAAGTTCGCCCGTGCCATCAGGTTGGTGTACGTGTTGTCGTCGGCGACCGCGCTGTACTCGTCGGGGCCGGTGACGCCGTCGATGTGGAAGACGCCGTGCGCGTCGTGGTGGCCGAGGGAGCGCCACAGGCGGGCGGTCTCCACCAGCAGTTCGACGCCGGTGTCCCGCTCGAAGTCCGTGTCGCCGGTCGCCGCGACGTAGCGGACGACGGCGTCGGCGATGTCCGCGTTGACGTGGAACGCGGCGGTGCCGGCCGGCCAGTACGCCGACCCCTCCGAGCCCCCGATGGTGCGCCAGGGGAACGCGGCGCCGCTCAGTCCGAGCTGGGCGGCGCGCTCGCGGGCCGCGTCCAGGGTGGCCTGCCGCCAGCGCAGGGCCTCGGCCACGGCGCCGGGCGCGGTGTAGGTGAGGACGGGCAAAACGAAGGTCTCGGTGTCCCAGAAGGCGTGGCCGTCGTAGCCGGAGCCGGTGAGGCCCTTGGCGGGGATGGCACGCCGTTCGGCGCGGGCGCCGGCCTGCAGGACGTGGAAGAGGGCGAAGCGGACGGCCTGCTGGATCTCCTCGTCGCCGTCGACCTCCACGTCCGCGCCGGCCCAGAAGTCGTCGAGGTAGGCCCGCTGGTCGTCGAGGAGTCCCTGCCAGCCGCTGTGTCCGGCCGCCGCGAGAGCCGCCTCCACCTGGTCGCTCATCGCCGGCCGGGAGCGGGCGCCGGACCAGCCGTGCGCGACCAGCTTCTCCACCCGGAGCGTCTCGCCGGGCTCCAGCACGGAGGTGACGGTGAGGCGGGCCACGTCCACATTGCTCTCGCTGCCGGTGGTGGTGCGCTCGGGGCCGGTGACGGTGTGGTCGGCGGCGACGGCGACGCGCAGTCCGCTGCGCCGGGTGCGGTGCACGAGCCGCAGCCGCTGTCCGACGGCGACGTCCTCCTCCGGTTCCAGCGGCGACTTCAGCGCACGGGCGGCGCGCGGGTCGGTGTCGGGCTCGGGCAGGCTCTCGTTGGCGACGAGTTCGGACTGGATGACGACGCGGGAGCGGCTGCCGACGGCCTCCACCTCGTAGGCGATGGCGGCGACGGCGCGCTGGGTGAGGGAGACCAGCCGGGTGGAGCGGACCCGGACCGTCGAGCCGGCCGGCGAGGTCCACTCGCAGGTGCGTTCCAGGACTCCGCGGCGCAGGTCCAGGACGCGTTCGTGGGAGACGAGCCGGCCGTAGCGCAGGTCGAACGGCTCGTCGTCGACGAGCAGCCGCAGGATCTTGCCGTTGGTGACGTTGATGACGGTCTGGCCGGACTCCGGATAGCCGTACCCCGCTTCCGCGTAGGGCAGCGGGTGCAGTTCGTGGACGCCGTTGAGGTAGGTGCCGGGCAGGCCGTGGGGTTCGCCCTCATCGAGGTTGCCGCGCCAGCCGATGTGCCCGTTGGACAGGGCGAACACCGACTCGCTCTGGGCGAGGACGTCGAGGTTGAGGCGCGTCTCGCGCACGCACCAGGGCTCGACGGCGTAGGACCGGTCGGTGATCACTCGTGCTCCCCCAGGTCGGCCGGGTCGGCCAGTTCGGCCAGGTCGCTCACGACGACGTCCGCGCCGTGGGCGTACAGGGCGTCGCTCTGCCCCACCCGGTCAACGCCCACGACGTACCCGAAGTGCCCGGAGCGTCCCGCGTCCATGCCGGCCAGCGCGTCCTCGAAGACGGCGGCCCGCTCCGGTGCGACGCCGAGGTCGCGGGCGGCGGCGAGGAAGGTGTCGGGGTGCGGCTTGCCGGGCAGGCCGCGCTCGGCGGCCACCAGGCCGTCGACGCGTACCTCGAACAGGTCCTCGGCGCCGATCGACCGCAGCACGTCACGGGTGTTGGCGCTGGAGGAGACGACCGCCGTGCGCAGGCCCCGCGCGCGGACGGCCCGCAGATAGCCCAGGGTGCTGTCGTAGGCCTCGACGCCGTCGGTGCGGATCCTCGCCAGCAGCAGTTCGTTCTTGCGGTTGCCGAGTCCGTGGACCGTCGCCGCGTCCGGCGGGTCGTCCGGGCCGCCCTCGGGCAGGTGGATGCCGCGGGAGTCCAGGAAGGTGCGGACGCCGTCGGCGCGCGGGCGGCCGTCGACGTACTCGTCGTAGTCGTGGGAGGAGTCGAACGGCCGGTACCGCGCGCCGTCGCGTTCGCGCAGGAAGGCGTCGAACATCTCCTTCCAGGCGGCCGCGTGCACCACGGCCGTCCGGGTGACGACCCCGTCGAGGTCGAAGAGGCAGGCCTGGATCGTGTCCGGGAGACCGAGCGTCGTCGTCATACAGGACCCGTTCCCCGTCCGCCGGGTCCCCACCGGGTGGCGCGCGCCACATGGCGGCGGCGTGGGGTCAGTCGTGCGGGAACGAATGGTGCTCGTGGGTGATCAGCCAGTGGCCGCGCCGCTTGCGCAGGCCGAACGTCAGCCGCAGCCGCAGCGTGGGCCGCTCGGCCAGTTCCTCGGGCGTGCCGCAGCGCAGCAGGGCGTGCGCGAAGGCGACCTCCGGGCCGGAGGCGACGTCCAGGACGTCGATCTCGAACAGTGCGCCCTGCGCCTGCCACGCGAAGAACGGCGGCCAGAGCGCCCGGTAGGCGGCGAGGCCATGCAGCCCCTCGTGGGGCGGGGTCACGTAGTACAGCCGCAGGTCCTCGGCATGGTCGGCGAGGACGGCCTCCAGGTCGCCGCGGTGCACGGCGTCGGCCCAGCGCGTGATCAGCGCGCGGATCCGCCTCTCGTCCTCCGACACGTCGTGCCCTCCCTCTCTCGCCGTCCGGGTTCCCTTCAAGACTGCGACACTCTGCTGTGTGCTGACCTACGACGATCTGCTGCCCCGCGCGCGTGCCCTCGCGCGCGGGCGGAGCCGCGCGATCCTCGGCATCGCCGGCGCGCCGGGCGCGGGCAAGACGACGCTCGCGGAGCACCTGGTGCGGGAGCTGAACGGCGCCGGGGAGCCCTGGGTGGCGCGGGTGCCGATGGACGGCTTCCACCTCGCCGACGCCGAACTCGGCCGGCTGGGCCGCCGGGACCGCAAGGGCGCTCCCGACACCTTCGACGCGGCCGGGTACGCGGCCCTGCTGCGCCGGCTGCGGGAGGAGGCCGACGGCGACGACATCGTGTACGCGCCCGGTTTCGAGCGGGACCTGGAGCAGCCCCTCGCGGGCGCCGTCCCGGTGGCGCCGGCCGTCCGCCTCGTGGTGACGGAGGGCAACTACCTGCTGCTGGGCACGGGCGCGTGGGCACGCGTGCGGGCGGAGCTGGACGAGGTGTGGTTCTGCGAGGTCGACGAGGAGGAGCGGGTGCGCCGGCTCGTCGCCCGCCACGAGGAGTTCGGCAAGGATCACGCGGCGGCCAGGGCCTGGGTCCGGGGCACGGACCAGCACAACGCCGACCTGGTGGCGGCGACGCGGGACCGGGCGGACCTGGTGGTGCGAGGCCAATAGGGTGCGCGGCAGGGCGGCTGCCCCCGCGCGTGCTCAGGTCTCGCGCAGGGTCAGCTCCGGTTCCCCGTGCGCGTCGTCGCCGCCGAGTACGGCCGTGAAGGCGGCCGTGCTGATGACGAGGTCCGTTCCGTCCCGGGTGACGGACACCGTCAGCGGGTCCGGTGAGCCGTAGCGGACCGCGAAGACGTGCAGGTCGTCGGGGGCGTCCGGGACGGGGCCGGCCTCCAGGGCCGTGGAGCTGACCAGGTGGCGCCAGCCCTCGTCGGGGTCGCCGTAGCCGCGCGGGTCGGCGGCGAGGGCGAACGCGGCCTGCTGCTGGGTGAGTTCGGCGCGGGCGTCGAAGTGTTCCGCGCCCCCGGCCGCCGGATGGGTCAGGCGCAGGGTGCCGGCCGAGGCGGCCTCGCCGCGTGCCGTACGGCGCACCCGGTCGCCGTCGTCCTCGGCGTACGGCAGGCCCGCCAGCAGGTACGGCGTGCCGGCGAGGCGTTCGACGGCGACCGTCGTCCACAGCAGGGTGCCGTCGGTGACGTACAGGGAGCGCACGTGGCGCAGGACGTGGTCGCGGCCGACGACGGGTTTGGTGACGAGCTTGGCCGTCAGGGTGGCGGTGCCGAGGTCGCGGACACGGACCTCGCCCATGGGCCGGCAGAGCAGGAAGCCGTCGGTGACGGGGCCGAAGCCGTGCTGGCGGCTGACGGCGGCGGGCAGGTAGTAGGTGCCGCCCGCCTCGATCACCGAGGGGGTCATCCGGTCGTCGAAGGCCACCGAGACGGTGCCGGCGCGCAGTTGGTGGCGGGCCGGGTGTCCGGCGGGCGTGCGGTGCCAGCGGGTGGTGTCCTGGATCTGCCAGACCAGCATCCACGCGAAGTGGCCGTCGACGCCGCCGTCGGCCTTCACCGCGTGCCGGCCCCAGCGGGTGTCGCCCCGGTAGCGGCCGAGGTCGGAGCCGATCCGGTGGCCGAAGTAGCGCAGGCCGAGGACCGATTCGAAGCCGGAGTGCTGCTCGCTGTAGCGGGGGCCGCCCTGGTCGAAGCCTCCGTTGGTCAGCCGCGCGTCGATGTACCGGGCGAGCGCGTCGCCGTCGCGGGCGAAGACCTCCTCACCGCTGACGCGGTGGGCCTGGGCGAGGAAGGACAGGGAGATCGGGCCGTAGTTGTTGTCGTAGGCGCCGCCGTGCTCGGGGGGCAGGAGGGCGCCGCGGTCGCGCACGCGGTGGGCGCGGATCTCCTCCTCGTACAGGCTCATGGCCCGTGCGCGGACCGACTCGCCGTCGGGTCCCTGGAGCTGGCGGGCCAGCATCAGGCCGCCGACGACACAGCCGAGGGCCTGGTTGCCGGCCTCCTGCGGGTTGAAGAAGGTCGCCTCGGTCAGCCAGCGCCAGTAGCCGTGGGCGACCTGGAGCAGCTCGTGGCGCCGTTCGTCGTCGAGCAGACCGGTCGCGGCCGCGGTCACGTCGACCGTCTGGAGCAGCGCCCAGACCGTGCTCGGCCAGTCCCCGATCGGGTGCGCGCCCGGCGCGAGGGTGTAACGGGCGTACGGCAGACCGGAGTCGCGGAGGCGCAGGTTCGGGTAGCCGGGGTTGTCCTCACGGTAGACGCGCTCGCGCAGATGGAAGTCCACGCTGCGGCGTACGGCCTCCGGCAGGCGCGGGTCCCTGGAGCGCTCCCAGGCCAGGGCCAGCAGGGAGGTGATACCGAGGGAGGTGTCGCCGATGTCGTCGACGCAGTCGGGGTGTTCGAGGCTGCCCTCGGGCGTGAGCCGGGCGAGGGCCTGCTCTGTGACGTCGGCGAGGACGGCGTCGTAGGCGTCCGGGGTGTCCGCGAGGTCGTGCAGCGGGGCGCGCTGGTGCGGGAGGTACACGTCTGCTCAGCCCTTCATGCCGGAGGTCGCCAGGCCTTCGACCAGCCTCTTCTGGAAGATGAGGAAGCAGATGAGGGTGGGCAGGAGGGCGAGGGTCGACATGGCGAGCATGGGGCCGTAGGACGAGCCGCTGGTCTGGTCCATGAACAGCCTCAGGCCGAGGGGGACGGTGAACTTGTCGTTCTGCTGGAGGTAGACGAGCTGGTGCAGGAAGTCGTCGTAGGTCCAGATGAAGGTGAAGATGGTGGTGGTGATCAGCGCCGGCTTCATCAGCGGCAGGATGATCTTCCAGTAGATCTGCCAGGGGTTGGCGCCGTCCATCATGGCCGCGTGGTCCAGCTCGCGCGGGATGGAGCGGATGAACTGGACCATCAGGAAGATGAAGAAGGCGTCCACCGCGAAGAACTTGGGCACGATCAGCGGCAGGTAGGTGTTGATCCAGGTCAGGTTGTAGAAGATCGTGTACTGCGGGATGAGGACGGCCTGGGTGGGCAGCATCAGTGTGCCGAGCATCAGGCCGAACCAGATCTTCTTGCCGCGGAACTCGAAGCGCGCGAAGGCGTAGGCGGCCAGCGAGCAGGAGATGACGTTGCCGACGACCGCGCCGATCGTGACGATCAGCGAGTTGGTGATGTAGAGGGAGAAGGAGTTGCCGGAGCCGCTCCAGCCCTCGGAGTAGTTCTCCGGGCGCACCTCGTTCGGGATGAGTCCGGGGTGGGTGAAGATCTCGGTGTCGGGCTTGAGCGAGCTGCTCAGCATCCACAGCAGCGGGTACAGCATGACGACCGCGACGCCGATGAGCACGGTGTGGATGAAGATGCGGCGGGCGCCGGTGGCCGTGCGGAGCTTGTGCAACGGCGACGCGTTGGGGGTGATGGCGGACATGGTGGGAAGGACTCCTCGCTCGGACGTCAGGCGTCAGTCGTCGTAGTGGACCCAGTAACGGCTGGCGATGAAGTTGACCGCCGTGAAGCCTGCGATGACCAGGAACAGCACCCAGGCCATGGCCGAGGCGTAGCCCATCTCGAGGTCGGTGAAGCCCTTCTTGTACAGGTAGAGGGAGTACAGCATCGTCGAGTTGAGGGGCCCGCCGCTGCCGTTGCTGATGACGAAGGCGGGGGTGAAGGTCTTGAACGCGTCGATGATCTGCAGGATGACGTTGAAGAAGACGATCGGGGTCAGCAGCGGCAGGGTGATCTTGAAGAAGCGGGTGGCCGGGCCGGCGCCGTCGATGGCCGCCGCCTCGTACACGTCCCTGGGCAGCTGCTTGAGGCCGGCCAGGAAGATGACCATCGGGGTGCCGAACTGCCAGACGGCCAGCAGGATCAGCGTGTAGATCGCCGTGTCGGGGCTGGAGATCCAGTCCTGGCCCTTGATGCCGAACCAGCTCAGGAAGTCGTTGAACAGACCGTCCCCGCCGAAGACCTGGCGCCACACGATGGCGACGGCCACCGCCCCGCCGAGCAGCGAGGGCAGGTAGAAGGCGGCCCGGTACAGGCCGATGCCCTTGAGGTCCCGGTTGAGCAGCATCGCCACGCCGAGCGCGAGGGCGAGCTTCAGCGGGACGGACACGGCGACGTACAGGAGCGTGGCGTGCACCGAGTCCCAGAAGACCGGGTCCTCGGCGAACATGTGCTCGTAGTTCTTCGTGCCGACCCACTCCGGGGGCGTCAGCAGGTCGAAGTCGGTGAAGGACAGGTACAGCGAGTCGAGCATCGGATAGATCGTCAGGCCGGCCAGGCCGACGAACCAGGGGGCCAGGAAGACGTACGGCCACCAGCCTCCGCCCCGCTTTCTGGCGAGGCGGCGCCGCATGCGATCGCGCTCCCGCTGGTCGGGCGGGGTCGCCGCGGCCGGCGCCTCCTTCACGACCTCGTCGGTCTTCGCGGTGGTCATACTCATCTCCCTGGCCTCTCCCGGTGTTTCCACGTGCGCCGCTCGTGAGGGCCTGTCCGAACCGACAGGCCGCCCTACGCGGACAGAATTCCTGCCGCCTGGTCGAAGAACGCGCCGAGCTGCGCCTTGATGGACTTCTTGCCGAAGGCCACGGCGAGGTTGGACTGGAACAGCAGGTCCCAGACCTGGTCGGCGCCCTGCGGCGGGGGGACCGGGTTGGGCAGCGCGTTCGTCGCCTTGGCCACGCGCTGGGAGATGTAGTCGGCGTTGGCCATGTTCAGCTTGTCCGTCTCGGACAGGCCGGAGGAGATCAGGTTGCGGGCCTTGTCCGTCGGCGGGATGCCGCGCAGGAGCTGGAAGTCCTTGATCGCGCTGTCGTTCTGCGCGATGAACGAGATGATCTTGACGGAGTCCGCGATCCGCTTGCTCTTCTTCGTCGCGCTGAGCAGCACGCCGCCGTTGACGAAGTTGCCCTCGCGGGCTCCCGACCAGTCGCCCTGCGGGGTGGGCAGGAAGTCGAGCTGCGCGTCGGTGATCGAGCCGCCCGCGCCGTAGACGCCGGAGTCGAAGGTGAACAGCGACTTGCCGATGACGACCGCGTTCTTGGTGAGGTCGTTGTGCGCGGCGGAGGTGATGGCCGGCGGCGGGGAGGCGTTCAGCTTGCGCATCTCGGCCCAGTACTCCCACCACTCCTGGAGGGTGTCCGCGGTGAAGCCGACCTTCTTGCCGTCCTCGGAGAAGAAGGTCTGGCCCTTCTCCCGGGCGAAGATCTCGAAGCACTGGAGGGTGCCGCCGCCGCCGTCGTCGACGCCGTAGGTCTTGCCGCCGCTCTTCTTGTAGACCTCCTGGGCGATCGACTTGAGGTCGGTCCAGGTCCACTCGCGGTCGGGCAGCTTCAGGCCGAGGGCCTCCAGGCCGCTGCGGTTGACGGTGAGCTGGTTGACGCCGATGCCGGACGGGACTCCGTACAGCTTGCCGTCGACGGTGCCGTTCGCCAGGAGGGTCTTGGCGAAGCCGGTGAGGTCGAGGCTCTTGCCGACGTACTCGTCGAGCGGGGCGAGGACCCCCTTGCGGGCGTACTGGGCGACGAGCGCGGTGTCCATCTGCATGAGGTCGGGCGCGCTGCCGCCGGCGACGTTGGTGTTGAACTTGTCGAAGTACCCGTCGTAGCCGGAGTAGGTCGGCTGGACCTCGATCTTCGGGTTGTCCTTCGCGAAGGTCGCAAGCGCTTTCTTGTACGCCGCGTGACGCTCGTCGCTGCCCCACCAGGTCATGGTCAGCTTGCTGGTGCTGCTGCCCGCCCCGGTGCCGCCGGAGCAGGCCGCGAGCGAACTGCCGAGCGCGCCGGCTGCGGCGAGACCGCTCGCGGTGCGGAAGATGGTTCTGCGCGAGATGTGGTGACCCACCGGGTCCTCCCTGAGGTGCGTGACGGGTTTCCCGGCCGGTCGATGCGGCACGGGGATGCTGCTCTGGATGGCGCCTTCCGGTGGAGCGGCCTCGCCCGGCCGCGCCATCCTGACGGGTGCGTATCCCCGGCCGCCATGGCCGTCGTCACACGAGCACGCCCTCGTGCGGCTGCCGTACCTCGGGTACGGGCGGGACGCCTGCCCCAAGTCGACGTCCCGGCCGACTTAGAAAGCGCTTGTCCGGACATTGGCAGACCGAGTCCGAGGCCGTCAATCCTTCACCCGAGCCGCCTCGGTCACGGTTTGGACTCCCCGGGCCACCGCGAGCCGGGCCGCGCCGACGACCGTGCCCAGGTCACCGACGGTGCTGCTGACCACCTCGGTGGGCCAGCTCAGCCGCTCCACCTCGGCCCGCACACCCGGCAGCACCATCGGATCGGCGCCGGTGCTGCCGCCCAGCACGACCAGCCCCGGATCCAGTACGGCGATCACGGCGGCGGCGAGCCGGCCCACGTCCACGGCATGGCGGTCCAGGACGGCACGGGCCGGGGCGCTGCCCTTGCGGGCCAGGGCGAGCAGCCGGTCGGTGGTGCGCGGACAGGGCCCGTCGGCCTTCTGCCAGACCTCGGCGGCCCTGCGCAGCAGGGAGCGGGCCCCCATGTAGTCCTCCAGGGCCTCGTGCCCGGGCTCGCTGCCGTCCGCCCAGGGGTAGGGCAGCCGGGCCAGCTCTCCCGCGGCGCCGTTCGCCCCGCGCAGGACCCGCCCGCCGACGACGATGCCGAGGCCGATGCCCACGCCGATCCGCAGATAGCCGAAGGTGTGCCGGCCCCGCGCCGCGCCCTCGTGCAGCTCGGCCAGCGCGGCACAGTTCACGTTGTTCTCCAGGTGGACCGGCACCCCCGGCGGCAGCGCGACGGCCACGGCGTCGAAGACGGGACCGGCCTTGGCGGTCGCCGGGCGCATGCCGGTGCCCCGTTCCCCCTTCGCGGTGACGTCACCCACGGCGACCACGATGGTCCGCAGCGGGGCATCGGCGGGCAGCGCGACCAGCGCCTCCCGTACGACGTCGGCGGCGCCCGCCCGCGAGCCGGTGGCCTCGGCGAGCAGCGTGCCGTCCAGGGCGCAGCCGCGCACCCGGGTGAGGGCCGGGCCGAGATCGACGGCGAGTACGGACCCGGCGGCGGGACCGAGGCGGTAGACGGCCGCCGTCCGTCCCGTACCGCCGGAGGAGGTGCCAGAGTGGGCCGCGAGGCGGACGCCCTCCAGCTCCGCGACGGCGGAGGACACCGTCGGCTTGGACAGGCCCGCCAGGGTCGCGAGCTGCGGCCGGGTGGCACTGCCCGCCTCGGCCAGTACGGCGAACACCGCCCCCGCGCTCTCGGTCAGCCGGGGGGCTCTTGCCACGACGTGTTCCACGGTTCCCCCATTTCAGATCACGGGGCCGCACCCGCACGACGGCCGGCCGTGCCGGCCGGCTCCGCGGAGTACGGCGTCGGAAGAGGGCCGGCGTCAAGCGTTTCGCGCGCGTTCCCGGCCCGGCCGGAACGCACTCGTGGCCGAGTGCGCGACGACTCTTGACGCACTGTACTTCGTTAGTTAACTTCCTAACGAACATCACGGTACTCGCCTGCCGTGCTCCGTCAGAGGCCCGTCCCGGGGCTTCGTTCATCCCCTTCTCCTGTTCCCTCCTGTCCTTTCAGGAGCACGGTTCGCCCGCCGTCGCAGCCCAGCGCAACGACGAAAGAGGATCCGTGCAGGACTCCCCTCCCACGCGCCCCCTGCTGGTCGGCATCGACGTGGGCGGCACCAAGACGCACCTTCGCGCGCTCGCGGGGGGCGACCTCGTCACCGACCACGTCCGCGCCAGCGCCGGCTGGCGGCCGCACGACCCCGCTGCCGCCGCCGGCTGGCTGGCCGCGCTGGTGCGCGACGCGCTCCCCGCCGGGGCCCGCCCCCACGCCCTCGCCGTCGGCGCGCACGCCTGCGAGACCCCCCGCCAGGGTGCCGGGATCGGCTCCGCCGTCACCGCCCTCCTCGACATGCCCGCCCGGGTCGTGGGCGACGCCGAACTCCTCGTCCCCGCCGCCGGTCTCGTCCAGGGCGTCGGCCTGGTCGCCGGCACCGGCTCGGTGGCCGTGGGCCGGCTGCCCGACGGCACCACCGTCCAGGTGGGCGGCTGGGGCGCGGTCCTCGGCGACGAGGGCGGAGCCGCCGGTCTGGTCCGGGAGGCGGCCCGCGCCGTATGGGCCGCCCACGACCGCGGCGAGCGGCCCGACCGCCTCGCGCTCGGGCTGCTCGACTCGCTCGGGGTGCCCGAGGTGCCGGCCCTCGGCGCCGCCCTGGAAGGCGCCGGTGACCTCTCCGCCGAGTGGGGCCGGCACGCTCCCGCGGTCTTCGCGGCCGCCTCCGACGGTTCCCCGCTCGCCCGGACCGTGATCGCCGAGGCGGGCGAGGCGCTCGCCGCCCTCGTCACCCGGCTCGCCGTCCGCGGGGTCCCCGTGGACGACGTCGTCGTCGCGGGCGGCACCGTCCTCGCCCAGCCCGCGCTGTACGAGGCGTTCACCACGGCACTGGCGAAGACGCTGCCGGGAACACGGGCCAGGGCCCTGCGGGTCCCGCCGGTGCAGGGCGCGATCGCACTGGCACGGGGGCTGATGTGAACGGGCGCCCGCTCAGACCCTCACCGCGCCGCCCGCCGCCGCCCGCCGGGCCCGCGACTGCAGCGGCCGCGGCCGCCATGGTGTCCACGGCCGCGACGGTGACGCGGCACCCCGTCCCGGGCCGGCCCCTCCCCGGCCCGACCGTCCGTGGCCCGGCCTCACCGGCTCTCCCCGCCGCGACGCACCGGCACCCCGTTCACCCGCACGACATGTCCCGGTCGCCGCTCCCTCGCCGTGGGGACACGACACGGCCGTAGATCTTCGCACGTCGGCACTATTCGACTCACGGCTCGTCAGAACCGCTCAGAGTCGCACCCGGCCGCACCCAGCCGCAGACACTCGCATTCCGTCGCACCCAGCCGCAGTCACTCGCATTCCGTCGCACCCGATCGCACGACCTCCCCGGCCGCACGGCCGAACAACTCGAGAGAGGCACCTCATGCCGTCAACCGCCGTGAACCGACGAGGCTTCCTGAAGGCGTCCCTGGGCGGCTCCGCCGCGCTGGTCGCCGCGCCGACGCTGGTCTCCTGGCTGACCGCCGCCGACGCGAAGGCCGCCACGGCGGCCACCGCCCCGCTCGCGTTCGTCGACGACTACAAGACCAACGTCATGGCGAACCTCACGCCCGAGACCAACGCCGTGGTGCGCGTCCTCGGCGGCATGGCGCAGGTCTGGAAGACCGGCGCGGACTGGAACACCGGCACCGCGCTGCGGCCCGACGTGCTGCGTGCCAACATGCGGTACTGCGCCCGCGTCACCACCGCCCGTACGGAGGCGCAGGCCAGGGAGGCGTTCGTCCACGACCGCCAGCACCAGAGCTACGCGATGATCGGCGCCCTGGGCCCGCTCGCCGGCCTCTACCGCACCGGAGCCAAGGCGGTCACCTCGATCACCGCCGCCCCCGACACCACTCCCCCGACCACGGTCAGCGACGCCGTCCCGGCCGACGCCCCGGCCGGTTCCGCGCTCGGCGCCGGGTCGTACACCTCGGACCTCGGGCTGGTCGCCAAACTGGTCGACACCGTGCGCGGCCCGTTCGCGTCCGGCAACCCCGGCAAGTACGCGTTCCAGTACCCGCGGCCGTGGCGCATGAACGAGGACAGCGAGGTCGTCGACACGGGGCGCACCGACGCGCTCGGCTACCCGGTCTACGACTCCGAGGTGGTCGTCGTCACCCAGCTGCTGCGTCAGCGCAGCGCCTCCCCCGTCGACGACGGCGGCTTCCCCAGCGGGCACACCAACGCCTTCCACCTGGCGGCCCTGGCGTTCGCCCACGCGGTGCCCGAGCGGTTCCAGGAACTGGTGACGCGCGCCTTCGAACTGAGCCACACCCGGATCGTCTCCGGCATGCACTCCACCGTCGACGTCATGGGCGGGCGCGTCATGGCCACCGCCCTGGCCGCGGCGGCGCTGGCCGACCCGGCCAACGCCGAGCTGAAGAAGGCGGCGCGGGCGCAGGCCCTGGCCTACTTCACGGAGCACACCGGCACCACGGCCGACACCCTGAACGCCCACGCGCACTCCGACGCCGGCGACCGCTACGCCGACCGTCGCGCCAACTACCGTTCGGTCCGGCCCCGGTTGACCTATGTGCTCCGCCGCGAGGGCCGCGACGAGCCCCTCAGCGTGCCCAAGGGCGCCGAGGTGCTGCTGGAGACCCGGCTGCCGTACCTGAGCGCGGACCAGCGCCGGGAGGTACTGCGCACGACCGCGCTGCCCGCCGGATACGTCCTGCTGGACGGCTTCGAGCAGTGGGGCCGCCTCGACCTCTTCACGGCGGCCGACGGCTACGGCTCCTTCGCCTCGGACGTGACGGTCACGCTGGACGCGTCCGCCGGCGGCTTCCGGGCGGCCGACGCCTGGCGCAACGACATCGACGGGCGGGGCGCGCTGACGAAGAAGGGCACCGGCACCCTCACCCTGACCGGCCACAACCGCTACACCGGCGGGACCGTCGTGGAGGACGGCGTCCTGGTGTCTGCGTCCGCGCACGCGCTGGGCCACGGTGACGTGCGGGTGCTGGGCGGGACCGTCCGCGTCGACGAACCGGTCCAGGTGCACGGCCTGTTCGCCCAGGAGTCGGGCACGCTGGAGCCGACGCTGCGCGCCGGCCGGCGCAAGGCGGTCCTGACCGTGACGCGCCGGGTGGTGCTGGGCGCGGACAGCGTGCTGTCCCTGCGCCTGGACGAGGAACACCCGCCGGCCGTGGGCAGCACCGTCCGTGTGATCGACGCCCCGGCGCTGCGCGGCCGCTTCGGCCGGGTCGAGCTGCACGGCGGCACGGACCGTCTGCGGGCGGTGCCGCTGTACACGGCCGAGGGGCTGTCCGTGCGCATCGTGCGGCGATGACCTCGTGACGGGCCGGGGCGGTCCGCCGGCGGGCACGGGCCCGTCGGCGGACCGCCCCGGCGCGCACCCCTCCCCCCGCTCACCAGGCAGGAGCCCGCCCGCTCGCGCACCCGGCCGGGCACGGTCCGTGAGCTATGTTGAGCTTCGTGGGAGAACACGGAGGAGGACCGGTGCCATCGCCTCAGCAGGCACGCGCACAGGCGACCACGATCACCTCGGGCAAGACGGATCCGGAGGCGGAGGTGTCCGCGACCTCCCGGCTCAGGGCGCTCTTCGACGGGCCTCATCTGTCGCCGGGACAGCGGCGCATCGCCCAGTACCTGATCGAGCACATCACCGAGGCGGCGTTCCTGTCGATCACCGACCTCGCCGACCGGGTCGGGGTCAGCCAGCCCTCGGTGACCCGGTTCGCGGCGGCGGTCGGGTTCAGCGGGTATCCGGCGCTGCGCGAGAAGCTCCAGTCGATCGCGCTCGGCACGCTCGCGGGCGGCCCGGCGGCGGCCGAGGAGAACGGGAGCAACGAACTCCAGGCAGCGGTCGACGCGGAGATCGAGAACCTGGAGAACCTGCGCCGCGACTTCGCCGACCCCGACCAGGTCATCGACGTCGGCCGGCGGCTGTCGGCCTCCACGCCGCTGACCGTCCTGGGCCTGCGCATCTCGGTCTCGCTGGCGGAGTACTTCGCCTACGCGGCCCGCCGTATCCACCCGGACGTACGGCTGGTGACGCGGGGCGGCAGCGTCGCCTACGACGCTCTCCTGCAGTCCCGTGAGGCGGGCGGGACCTGGGTGCTGGCCTTCTCGATGCCCCGGCACGCGCAGGAGACGCTCACCGCGGTACGGGTCGCGCGCCGCGCCGGTCTCAAGGTCGCGCTGGTCACCGACCTGGCGCTGGGGACACTGGCCGACGAGGCCGACGTCACGTTCGCCACCGGGACCGGCTCCCGGCTGGTCTTCGACTCCTACGCGGCGCCCGGGGTGATGGCCGCGGCACTGCTCCAGGCGATGACGGACGCGGGTCCCGAACGCACCCAGGCGCGGCTGGAGGAGTACGAGCAGATCGCCGAGCAGCACCAGTTCTTCCTGCCTGAATGACCCGCCGCGGGCCGCCGGCCACCGCGCACCCCCCGCCCCGGTAGATCACACAGGGATCATTGCGAACAAATCGCGCATGAATGTTTTCATACGTCTTGCAAAGAAGACGGCATATATAAATACTGCTCACGGTCGCACCCGCCCGCCAAGGGCACCAGAACGGGCCCCCGAAGCCGCCGTCCCCTACCCGCGTCGGCGCCGAGGGTGCTCGGGGCCTCGCCCGGAGCGAGCGCCCGCGGCGGCCCCGGTCATCCCCTGGATCGGGGCCGCCCAGAACCGTCGGACCACCCGTCACGACGCCACACACCCGGAAGCGATGATCATGCCCCTGACGACGACGCGCATCAGCCCGGACTGGCCGTGCCAGGTCAAGACCCCCGGCAGCTACGACTGGGAGCGGTCCGCTGCCAAGTGGCTGCGCGAACTGGTGCCCGCGCGCTACGCGAGCTACCCCGCGCTGCTGCGCCACCCGGTGCTGCTCGCCCGCCATGCGCAGATCCAGGTCCAGCACGAGATCCGGGTGGCCCGCACCGCCCTGCAGACCGCTCGCGCCGACCTGCCCCGCCTCGGCCTGCCCGAGTCCGTCATCGAGCACACGATCAAGATGTACGCCGCCGAGGTGCTGCAGCTCCAGCACATCGCCCGCAGCGTCCGCACGGTCTCCGAGGCGCTCGTGGAGGGCGGCCCGGGGCGCTGAACCGCACCCTGGGCCCGACCGCCGCGGCAGCCATCGCCACTGGCCGGAGCCATGACACAAGACCGTGCCCGGACCCCGGCCGGTGTGCCATGCTCAAGGCGTGACGAGCGAAGCCCCCCGGCCCCCGGAGCCCGGTGCCGTACCCGACCTGGCAGCCCTGACCAAGGTCGTCGCCCGCCAGCGTGCCGAGCTCGACCGGCTCCACGAGTCGGCCGCCGCCTCGGTGGTCCTGGAGCGTGCCAAGGGCGCCGTCATGGCCCGCACCGGCTGCTCCTCCGATGCCGCCCACGAGGAGCTCCAGCGGCGGGCCGAGGACGGACGGCGCACGCTCCTGGAGGAGTGCTGGATCACCCTCGCAGACCTCGGCCCCCAGGAGCACACGGTCGCGCAGCCGCCCCCGGCCGCCGAGGTCACCGACGACCCGCTGCGGTCCGCCCCGCTCCCGGCGGAACCCGACGGCGCGGCACTCGCCCGGTTCGGGCGGGCGCTGGTCCGGGCCGGCGGACCGCGGGACCTCGCCCGCTGCCTGCTCGACCACCTCCCGCCGGACACCGGGGCCGACGCCGTCCTGATCTTCGCGCGGCAGCCCGCCGGCGGACTCGAACTCATCGGGCACGCGGGCGTCGACGACCTGCTCGTCCAGCAGTGGAGCCGGGTGCCACCGCTGACCGGGCTCGCCGCGCTGGCCGCCCTCGACGCCGGCGAGGCGCGCTGGCTGGAGGACCTCCAGGAGGACCGGCGGCACCACGTGCTGATCGGGGACCACCGGTGGCGGACCCGCGCCTGGTTGCCGGTGACCACCGGCAGGCCGGCCGACGTCGTCATCGGCGTACTCCGGCGCCGCGAGGGACCGTTCAGTCCCGAGGTCCGCCGGCACCTGCTGGCCGCGGCCCGGTTGTGCGCGGGCCCGCTGCGTATGTTCGGCATCCGGCAGGACCGCGCGGTCGGCGCGCCGACCGAGGCGGTACGGACGGTGTTCGAACGGCTGCCGGGAGCCGCGGTCCTGCTCACCCCGCTGCGCGGCCCGTCCGGGGACGTCGAGGACTTCCGCGTCGACGCCGCCACCACGGACGCCTCCGACGCCGTCGGCCGCATCGGCCGCGAACTGGTGGGACTGCGCTTCCTGGAGTGCTGGCCGGTGACGGCCGAGGAACCCCTGTGGCAGGGCTGCCTGAGCACGCTCGACTCCGGACAGCCCTACGAGAGTGAACCGTTCGCCCGTCAGGACATAGTGGCCGGGGTCGCCGAACTGGCCACCTACTCGACGCGGGTGGCACGGCTGGGCGACGGACTGGTCGTCAACTGGAACCGGCACGACCCCTCGGACCGGCAGGAGCAGCGCCTCGCGGACGTGCAGCGGCTGGGCAACCTGGGCTGGGCCAACTGGCACCTGGTCAGCGGCGAGGTGAACTGGTCCTCCCAGGTCTTCGCCATCTTCGACCGCGACCCCGCGCGGGGTGCCGTGCCTCTGGAGGGGCTGCCGGGCCTGGCGCTGCCCGAGGACGAGCCCGCGCTGGCCCGCGCCGTCGCCGGCCTGACGCGGCAGGGCCGGCCCTGCGACGTGCCGTTCCGGATCGCCGCCCGCGACGGGATCCGGCATCTGCGGGCGGTCGCCGAGGCCGTGCCGGACGACCGGGGCACCCCGGTGGAGGTGCACGGCTTCGTCCAGGACGTGACCGCGCAGCGCAGTGCCGAACTCGCCCTCGTCGTCAGTGAACGGGCCGTCCTCACCCAGCACGGGGTGCTCCAGGCCGAGCGCACGGTCGCAGCCAGACTCCAGGACGCGCTGCTCCCGCTGCCCAAGCAGCCCGTGCGGCTGGCCGGGCTGCGGGTCGACATCGCCTACCTGCCCGCCCAGTCCGGGCTCAACGTCGGCGGCGACTGGTTCAGCGCCATCGAACTGCCCGACGGCGACGCCCTGTTCGTGGTCGGCGACGTGGCCGGGCACGGCGTCGACGCCGTCGCCGCGATGGCCCTGCTGCGGTTCACCGCCAAGGGCATGGTCATCACCGGCTCCTCACTGACCGGGGCCCTCGGCCGGCTCAACGCCCTGCTGCTGCACTCCCGCGACCCGCACGGCACGGCGACCATGGTCCTGGCCCGCTACAACCCGCGCGAACGGCGGCTGGTGTGGGCGCAGGCGGGCCATCCGCCACCCCTGCTGCTGCGCGACGGGAAGGCCCGCTACCTCGACCGGCCCTTCGGGATACTGCTCGGCGCCGGCGACGGCGCGCGCTACGAGGAGGCGGAGTGCCGCCTCGCGCCCGGCGACCGGCTGGTGCTGTACACCGACGGCCTGGTCGAGCGGCCCTCGGAGAGCATCGACCGCGGCCTGGACCGGCTCGCCCGCGCCGCCGCGGTGCCGGACGCGGGCGGCTCCGCCTCGCTGGACGGGCTGCTCGGTGCGCTGCTGGAGCCGGAGCGGCGGGACGACGTGTGCGTGCTGGACATCCGGGTGCCCGCGGAAGGCGAACAGAGCGAGGACGAGCGGAGCGAGGACCGACAGAGACAGACCGGACAGAGCCAGGACGGACCGGCGGCACGGTGAACCCGCGGTCCCGTCAGCCGGTGCGGGACTCCAGGTCGCGGCGGGTGTCGTCGCCGTAGACGCCGTTCTCGTCGCCGCGGATGCCGTACCAGAGCTGGAAGCGTGCCACGGCCTCGGTGAGGGCCGGGTCGTAGCGGCCGTCGGTGGCGCCGTCGTCGTAGACGTTCGGGATGCGCCGCAGGCGCTGCTGGAGGTCGGTGACCTCGGGGCCGGCGGCGCCCTCGCGCAGCGTGCCGGAGCCGTCGGGTCCGGCCTGGGGCGCGGCGGCGGTGGGCGGGGCGGCCGGGAGGGTCCGGTCGGCGCTCTTCCGGTCGCCGTCCGGCAGCAGGAGGGCGCAGCCGAAGCCGACGAGCGCCGCCGCGAGCACAGTGCCCGCGGCGACGGCACCACGGCGGATACCGCTCCCGCCGGGCCGTCTCACCGGCGGGACCGGTGGAATCGGCGGGACAGGCGGGAGTTCCCGCGTCCGCGCTTCGGGCCTCGGCAGGGGGACGCTCTCGTAGCCCTCGGCGTTCTCCGGGTCCCCGGTGAGCTCGGTCAGCTCGCGGAACAGCGCCGCGAGGGCGTCGGTGTTGCGCGGCCGGAGGACCCGGATGGGTTCCAGCACCGGGCGTTCGTGCGGCTTTGCGGGCTCGTCCGCTGTCGGCACGCTGCTCTCCCCTCTCCCTCGGTACCGGGATCCGTCGGTCCCTGGGTCCTTGGATCCCTCGGGAGAGATACGGGCGCGGGGGCGGCGCGGTTCAGTCCGCGAGGAAGCGGTGCAGCGACCGGGCCATCGCGGTGACGAAGCCGTCCCGCGTCCTGTCGTCCACGAGGTCCAGGGACAGGTAGGGGTTGAGGTCCTCCAGCTCGACCAGCAGCAGCTCGCCGTCCGGGGCGCGGCAGGCGTCCACGCGCTGGATGCCGTGCGCGAGGCCGTTCCACTCGACGAAACGTCGGGCGAACTCCAGGTCCCGCGCGGTGGCCTCGTACGGCTCCAGCTGCCAGCGGCGGTCGGGGTCCGGGGCGTAGAGGGCGTACCGGAAGTCGTCGTCGACGAAGTAGAAGGAGATCTCGTGGACGAAGTCGACGCACGGCTGGATCAGGGTGGCGCCGTCGGCCAGGGCGGGCAGGGCGTCGCGGGTGACGATCCGCAGGCCGATGGAGTCGGCGCCCTGCCTGGGCTTGACGACATAGCGGTCGGCCGCGGGCAGCAGGTGCAGGTCCTCGGGGCGGTCGACGGTGGGGATGACCGGGAAGCCGGCCGCGCTGAGGTCGAGGAGGTACTGCTTGCCCGCCATGTCGGCGCGGCCCGTGAGCGGGTTGTAGACGCGGGTGCCGGCGCTCAGCGCCCGCTCGCGGAAGGCCTCGTACTCCTCGCTGTAGCCGAGGACGGGACCGCTGTTGCGGACGACGACGGCGTCGAAGGCGTCCATCAGCGCGACCGCGTCCAGCGGGTGGCACAGGGCGAGGTCGAAGTGGACGCGCAGCCGGGAGGTGAGGAAGACGTCCTCGTCGCCGTAGCGGCGCCCGCGGGCCTCGTAGGCCAGGTCGGTGACATAGAGGAGGCGGGGACGGGCGGCGGACATGCGGGACTCCTCGGCGGTGCGGAGCGGCGTGATGGCGGTCGCGGTCGCGTGGAGGGCAGCGTACGTGGGCGCTCCGGGCGCGGCGGGCGTGGGGCGGGCGGGACGTACGATGACAGGGTCGGGTATCGGATCGTCCGACCGGTCCGGGACAGCGTCGTCTCTCCCCGTCGTCTCTTGTACGTGTTCTGTACTCCCGAAGGGCTCGCGACTCCCGTGACCACCGCAACACTCCTGGACGGCAAGGCCGCCGCGGCCGACATCAAGAGCGAACTCGCCCTGCGCGTGCAGGCGTTGAAGGAGCACGGCGTCACGCCGGGGCTCGGCACGATCCTCGTCGGCGACGACCCCGGCAGCCGCTCCTACGTAGGCGGCAAGCACCGCGACTGCGCCCAGGTCGGCATCGCGTCGATCCGCGTCGAGCTGCCCGCCACGGCCTCGCAGGCCGATGTCGAGGCGGCCGTGCTCCGCCTGAACGCCGACCCGGCGTGCACGGGGTTCATCGTGCAGCTCCCGCTGCCCGCGCACATCGACACGCACGCCGTGCTGGAGCTGATCGACCCGGTCAAGGACGCCGACGGTCTGCACCCGGCGAACCTGGGCCGCCTCGTGCTGGGCATACCGGCGCCGCTGCCCTGCACCCCGCGCGGCATCATCGACCTGCTGCGCCGCAACCACGTGGCCATCACCGGCCAGCAGTTCTGCGTCATCGGCTGCGGTGTCACGGTGGGCCGGCCGCTGGGCCTGATGCTGACGCGCAGCTCCGAGCACGCCACCGTGACCCTGTGCCACGAGGCCACGCAGGACGTCGCCGCGCACGCGCGCGTGGCGGACGTGGTCGTGGCGGCGGCCGGTGTCGCGCACATGGTCATGCCGGACTGGATCAAGCCGGGCGCGACCGTGCTGTCCGTCGGCCTCACGCGCACCGTCGAGGGGATCCTCGGGGACGTCCACCCGGACGTGAGCGGTGTCGCGGGGTCGTTCGCGCCGCCGGTCGGCGGGGTGGGTCCGATGACCCGGGCGATGCTGCTGACCAATGTGGTCGAGGCGGCCGAGCGTTTCTGAGGGCACACCCCACGGGCGGCTGCACTCAGTTCCCCGGAGGAGGGAACTGAGTGCCGTCGCCGCCCGGTCGGTGTTACGTTCCCTGGCATGAGCTCCAGTGACAGCGCCGAGGCGGCCGGCACCAAACCGCCCATGCGGGACGCCCTGGTCGCGGCGGCCTTCCGGCTGTTCCTCGAGCGCGGCTACGAGCAGACCACGGTCGACGACATCGTGGCGCTCGCCGGGGTGGGACGGCGGTCCTTCTTCCGCTACTTCCCTTCCAAGGAGGACGTGGTCTTCCCCGACCACGAGCGCTGCCTGGCCGACATGACCGCGTTCCTGGCCGCCGGCGACGAGGGACACGAGCCGGTGCCCCGGGTGTGCGACGCGGCCCGCCTCGTCCTGCGCATGTACGCCGAGAACCCCTCCTTCTCCGTGCAGCGCTACCGCCTCACCAAGCAGGTGCCCGGACTGCGCGCCTACGAACTGTCGGTGGTGTGGCGTTACGAGCGCGCTCTCGCCGAGTACCTCCGGGGCCGCTTCGCCGGCCGGCCCGACGGAACCCTGCGGGCCGACGTGATCGCGGCCGCCGTGGTCGCCGCACACAACAACGCGCTGCGCTCGTGGCTGCGTTCGGACGGCGGGAGCGACGCGAGCACCACGGTGGACCACGCGCTCGGGTACGTACGGTCCGCGTTCGGCACCCCGCCCGCCACCACCGCCTCCGGGGAACACCCCGGGCACCCCGCGGACCCGGAGCACGCGGACGACGTGGTGGTCGTCGTGTCGCGGCGGGGAGCGCCGCTGTGGCGGGTCGTGCAGGAGATCGAGACGACCCTCGGGCGCTGGTGAGCGGCCGAGTTCACCCGGCTTTTCCGCCCCACCCCAGCCCCCGCTCCCCCAGTTTTGGGGTACGCAGTGCCTTTACTGGTGGCACTGAGTGCCATACCCTGTGGGCGTGCACGGTGGCACGGCGAACCGCGCACACCCGTGCCCGGGTGAGCCGCGCACGAGGGATTCCGGCCGGAGTGCAGGGAGTTGACCAGCGTGTACCACCACTCAGGAAGCGCGGTTCAGCAGGCGGCAGGCTCCTCGGCGGGTCTCCTCGACCGGCGGGCCACCACGGACACCGACGCGATCCTCTTCCAACGCTGCACCTGGTGCGGCACCGCCATGTACCACCGGCTGCTGTGTCCGGTCTGCCAGGGCAGCGACCTGCGCACAGAGCGCAGCCAGGGCACCGGCACCGTCCGCCACACCACGGTCGTGCACCGCAACACCCCCTCCGCGCGCAATGTGTCCCTGGTCGAGATGGCCGAGGGCTTCGTGGTGCGCGGCCGGGTGATGGGCCCGCTCATCGGCATCCACAGCGGTGACCGGGTCCGGCTGTCCACGGCCAAGGACCCGGTGCGGGGCGAGCCGGTCTTCCAGATGGTCGACGAGCCGTACCGGGCCTGGCACTGACCCGACGGCTGCTCTGCGGCCAGGACAAGTCCACGTACGGCAAGGGCAGTTGACGGTGTCCGGATTCTTGTCCCGGGTGGGCAGGATCCGGCACGGATCCGTCTCCGAAGGCAACCCACAGGTCCCTTTTCGCTTCCTTCGTGACGCGAGGGGCTCCGGATACGGACGGGGCTCCCGCGCTCCGAACGTTGAGGAGTGGACCCTTGATCCGTGCCCGGCGAATAGGTGTCACCGCCGTGGCCGCGCTCGCGGCCCTGGCGGGAACACCGGGACTGGCACAAGCCCAGCAACCGTCCGAGACAAGACCGTCGACCACCTCCTTGGGCAGTGCCCTGCCGCCCGGCTGGCAGATCGGCGGGGAGGACCACGCGCGCGAACTGGTGTGGCGCTCGCCCCGGCACGTGCCCATGGGCGACGCCCGCGTGGAGTTCCGCGCCGGCGACAGGGCGCTCGGCGTCCCGAAGGCGGAGAACGACGGCCGTACCTTCCGGCTGTCCCTCGACACCGTCGGTGACGCGCCCCTGAAGGACCTCCAGGTCCTGGCGGGCGGACGCCGGCTGGACGCGCCCGCAGGCGACACCGGGCGTGAACGGCGCGGCGCGCTGTCCGCCGCCGAGCCCCCGGCCGCCCTCCCGGCCAACTCCGTCGACCCCGGCCGGCCGGGCGCGTACCGCACGGTCACCGGCGAGTACGGCCTCGACCCGGTCAAGCTGCCAGGTTTCGCCCAGCCGGTCGAGATGGAGGCCGTGGTCGTCGCACCCCGGGGCGCCTCGGGCAAGCGCCCTCTCGCGCTCTTCCTGCACGGCCGGCACAGCACCTGCTACAAACCCGGCGCTGACGACGTCACCGGCGACTGGCCCTGCCCGGCCGGCCTGAAGGCGATACCGAGCCACCGGGGCTACCTCAAGGACCAGCAACTCCTCGCCTCTCAGGGCTATGTGACGGTGTCGATCTCCGCCAACGGCATCAACGGCCAGGACTGGGAGGCCGAGGACGGCGGCGCGCAGGCCCGTTCCTCGCTCGTGCGGCAGCACCTCGCGAAGTGGGCCGGCTGGGCCGCCCAGCCCGGTAGCGCCCCCGCCGCCGTACGCGAAGCCCCGAGGGCCGACCTGTCCCGCGTCCTGCTCGTCGGGCACTCGCGCGGCGGCGAGGGCGTCAACCGCGCCGCGATGGACAGCCTGTACCCGCCGCCGGCCGCCGAGGACGGCTACCGCGGTCCGGTGCGCTGGAAGATCCGCGGCACCGTCCTCATCGGACCGACGATCTTCGGCCAGAATCCCGTGGCCGACGTACCGTCCGCGACGATCCTGCCGGGCTGCGACGGCGACGTCTCCGACCTCCAGGGCGAGGTCTACGTCGACGGCACCCGCGGCATCAGCCGTGGCAGCGCCCTGCACAGTGCCGTGTACGTGGTCGGCGCCAACCACAACTACTTCAACTCCGAGTGGACGCCCGGCCTGTCCGAGGCACCCTCCTCCGACGACTTCTGGGACGACGAGGAGCAGCCCGACCCGGTGTGCTCCGCGGGCACCCCGACCCGGCTGACCGCCGAGGGGCAGCACCAGGCCGGCGCCACCTACATCGCCGCCGCGGCCCGCCTGTTCGTCGCCGGTGACGACCGGGTGCGCCCGCTCCTCGACGGCTCGGGGCGGCGCGCCCCGTCCGCGGACCCGGCCCGGGTGCTGACCCACGCCGTCGGAGCCCGCCGCACGGCCGGGTTCCTGCCCGACGGCGGAGTGACGGTGACCGGCGGCAGGCTGTGCGCGGCGATCGACCCCGACCCCGCGCAGGCATGTCTGCCCCCTGACACCAAGGGCTCGTCACCCCACTTCGCGTGGTGGCAGACCGACAAGGAGGCCGGCCGCGGCGCGGTCGCGCTGAACTGGACCGAACCGGGCACCGCGACCCGCGTCCGCCCCGCCGCGCCGCTCTCCCTCACCGGCGCGAAGAGCCTGGCGCTGCGCGTGATCGTGCCGCCGAACACGACCGGCACCCAACTCGACGTCTTCGTCACCGACTCGGCCGGCCACCGCGCCCGGCTCGGCCGTGTCACGGTCGACGGCCTGCCCGGCAGCGAGCGCACCGCCTCCTACTGGGCCCGCGAAATACGCGTCCCGCTGACCGCCGCCACCCGCGCCGGACTCGACCTCAGGCACGTCACCTCCCTCGAGCTGACCCCGCGTTCGGGGTCCGGGCAGGCCTGGCTGATGGACGCCTGGGGCTGGGCACCCGGCACCCCGGCGGTGGCTCCGGCCGCTCTGCCGCGCGTCGACATCGGCCGCCTCACGGTCGAGGAGGGCGACTCCGGAACCCTGACCTACCACGTCCCGGTGCGGGTCTCCGGGCACGGCAGCGGCCAGGTCCGCTTCTCCGTCCTGGACCCGGACACCGGCGAGACCGTGGACAAACTGGTCACGGTGCGGCCCGGCGCGACCCCGGTCGATGTGCCGGTCGAGGTGAAGGGCGACACCCGCTTCGGCTACGACAAGCAGCACGACGTCCTCGCCAAGGCCGTGCACGGCGCCGTCGTCGGCTCCTACCGGGGCGGTGTCACCGCGCGGAACGACGACCCCGCGCCCGAGGTGTCCGTCACCCCGGTCACCGACCGGGTCACCGAGGGCGGGACGCTGACCTGGCGGATCTCCCTGTCCGAGCCCGCCGACGTGGTGTTCTGGCAACCGGTGCTGGTCGTGCCGGTCAGCGAGGGCGCCGAGCTGTCCACCAAGGACGTCGACCCGCAGTGGCTCCTGGACCACGCCGGTGCGGAACCCGACCCGCAACGCCCGCTGTCCGAGGCGAACATGTGGGCGTGGATGAACATCCCCGCCGGGACCACCACCGCCGACTTCACCGTGGTGACGGTCGGGGACCAGGTGACGGAGCCGGCCGAGTCGGTACGCCTGGCCCTCACCGACGAGGAGGCCCGGCCGCTGCCCGGCCACCCCGTCCTGACGGGAACGGTGACGGACGCGTCATAGCGTCCCGGCGCCCGGCGTCGTCAACCGCACGGGCGCGGTGAGAGGGGGCGGGGACCATCCGGTCCCCGCCCCCTCGTCTTCTCGCTCCGGTTCACAGGGTCACGCGGATCCCGACCGTGCCCTCCAGGCCCCGGCGGAGCCTGCTGCCGAGCAGCGTCAGGCGGCCGACGACACCGTATTTACGGGCGATCATCGTGCGGTAGCGGGCGGTGGTCTGCGCGTCGCAGATCTCGGCGGTCGCCGGGATCTGCTCACCGGTGGGGTTGCCGCGGACGTCGCAGGGCCCGACCATGACGTCGCCGCGGGCCCGGATCCGCTTCACCTTCCAGGAGTCGGCGGCCGACCACGCCCCGAGCGCGTCCCCGTCGCGCACCACCCACACGGGGGTGGCGACCCCGGTCCCGTTCTTCCGATAGCTGGTGATCAGCAGGTACTTGCCCGCTCCGAGCCGGTCGAGCGCCTTGTCGTCCATGCCCGGCAGTCTAGGCACCCCGGCGCGCGGTCAGCACAGGGCCGACGCCATCCGCCGCACCCCCTCCGCGAGAATCTCGGGCGAGGTCGCGAGGTTCAGCCGTACGTGCCCGGAGCCGCCCGTGCCGAAATCGGGGCCGGGACTGAGGGCGACCCGGCCCCGCTCCAGGAAGACTTGGGCCGGATCGTCGCCGAGGTCCAGCGCCCGGCAGTCCAGCCAGGCCAGATACGTGCCCTCGGCGGGCCGGAGCACGACGCCGGGCAGGTGGTCGGCGAGGAGTGCGGCGAGCAGGCGCCGGTTTTCGTCGAGGCCGCCGAGCAGCGCGTCCAGCCAGGCGGTGCCCTCGCGCAGGGCGGCGGTGTGGGCGATGACCCCGACGTGGCTCGGACCGTGGCCGACCTCCTCCGGCAGCGCGGCCAGGTCGGCTTCGGCCGCGGGGCCCGCGACGGCGAGGGCGGCCTTGAGCCCGGCCAGGTTCCACGCCTTCGACGCCGACATCAGCGACAGGCCGCTGTCCGCGCCGGGCACGCTGAGATACGGCACGAAGTCGACCCCGCCGGCCGTGAGCGGGGCGTGGATCTCGTCGGCGACCACACGGACGCCGTACCGGTCGGCGAGGGCGGCCACGGCGGCGAGTTCCGCGGCGGTGTGGACCGTGCCGGTCGGGTTGTGCGGGCTGCACAGCAGGTGCGCGGCGCGCCCGCCGCCCGCGACGGCCCGCCGGTAGGCCGTCTCCAGCACATCGAGGTCGAGCCGCCCGTCCGCGCCGAGCGGCGCCTCGGCGATCCGCCGGTCCATGTGCTCGACGAACTGGAAGAACGGCGGGTACACCGGCGGGTTGACCACGACCGGGTCGCCGGGCCCGGTCACGAGCTTGAGCATCTCGACGACGCCCAGCATCACGTCGGGCACGATCGCCGTCCGCTCGACCGCGAGAGCGTGCCACCCCCACCGTTTGGCGGCGAACGCGGCCAGCGCCTCCGCATAGCCGCTGCCGGCGGGATAGCCGGTGTCGCCCAGGGCGAGCGCGTCACCGACCGCCCGGACGACGGGCTCGGCGAGGGGGACGTCCATCTCGGCCACCCACAGCGGCAGGACGTCGTCGGGATAGGTGCGCCACTTCATGCTCGTACGGCGCCGGAGCCGGTCGAGGCCGAGGGCGCGCAGCGGATTCGGTTCACCGGACGATTCGTGCGGGATCCTGGTCATGGGCACAAGATAGGCGGCCGGGGCAGGAGCTGGGGCGACGTGCACGGGACAGCGGCCGGCGTCACGGGGTGCGGCCGAATGCGGGGGACCGCGCACGGAGATCAACTCATCGGTCTACATTGCTCCTTGACCCGAAATATCGCACGCACCAGGCATCCCAGGAGCACCTCCGTGACCGAGAACCCCCCGGCCGTGGACGAGGCGGCGCAGTCACTGCGCGACCGCATCAACACCAGCCAGCCGCACACCGCCCGCATCTGGAACTACTGGCTGGGCGGCAAGGACAACTACGAGGTCGACCGTGCGGCCGGCGACCAGATCCGCCAGCTGCACCCGGGCATCGGCGAGTACGCCCGCGCCGACCGTCTCTTCCTGGGCCGCGCCGTGCGTCACCTGGTCCACGACGTCGGGATACGGCAGTTCCTCGACATCGGCACCGGTCTGCCCACCGCGGACAACACCCACGAGGTCGCCCAGGCCGCCGCCCCCGAGGCGCGGATCGTCTACGTCGACAACGACCCGCTGGTCCTGGCGCACGCGCGCGCCCTGCTCACCAGCTCGCCCGAGGGCCGTACCGACTATCTCGACGAGGACCTGCGCAACGTCGACGCGATCCTCGAGCACGCCGCGAAGACACTGGACTTCAGCAAGCCGGTGGCGCTGATCCTGCTCGGCGTGGTCATCTTCGTCGGCGACGACGAGGACCCGTACTCGCTGGTGCGCCGGCTGGTCGACAGGCTGCCGGCGGGCAGCCATCTGGTGCTGTCGCACACCATCACCAGCCCGTCGATGCCGGACGTGGACGAGGCCGTGAAGTTCTGGAACGAGCACGGCACGCCGAAGCTCACCCAGCGCACGCCCGAGGACGTGGCCCGGTTCTTCGACGGCCTGGAGCTGCTGGAGCCGGGTGTGCTGTCCTGCTCGCGCTGGCGTCCGGAGGGCGCCGACGCCTCGGAGCCGGAGGAGGTCGCCATGTTCGGCGGGGTGGCCCGCAAACTCTGAGGTGATCGTTTCCGGCCTGAACGCGGCCGGGTCCCGGCACGTAAGGGAGTGAGGGTTCTCAACGACGGGAGAACCCCGCGGTGTTGGGACCGCGCGTTCGCTGTTTCGGGAGCCATGCATGAGGCACGTACGACGACGGACCGTCCGGCGAGCGACACGGCTGGCGGCCGTCGGCGGGCTCCTCCTCGGAGGCGTGATGGTGACGCAGGCCGCCATGGCGAGCGAGACACCCGCCACCGGCACCGCGGCGGGGGGTGCGGCGCAGTCCGTCGCGAGCACCGGCGCGGACCTGGTGAAGCGGCTCGGCACGGCCCGCACGGCGGGCGCCTGGGTCGACTCCGAGGGCCGTCCGGTCGTCGCGGTCACCGACGAGAACTCGGCCGCGGCGGTCCGTGCGGCGGGCGCCGAGGCGAAGGTCGTCGGGCACAGCATGAACGAGCTGAAGTCGGCCGCGCAGGCCCTGCGTTCGGCACCCCGGGTGGCCGGAACGGCCTGGGTGATGGACTACAAGTCCAACCAGGTCGTGGTGCGCGGCGACCGCACGGTGTCCGCCTCCGACTGGGGGCGGATGACGGACGTGGCGTCGGGCATCGGCAGTTTCGTCCGCATGGAGCGCACCGAAGGCACCTTCACCACCCGGCTCAACGGCGCCCAGCCCATCCTGTCGACCGGCGGGCGCTGTTCGGCGGGGTTCAACGTGACCAACGGGTCCAACGACTTCATCCTCACCGCCGGGCACTGCGGCCCGGCCGGGTCCAACTGGTTCGCCGACAACCAGGGCGCCCAGCAGGTGGGCCAGACCGTCAACTCGACGTTCCCCGGCTCGGACTTCTCGCTCGTGCAGTACGCCGGAGGGAAGGCCGGCGCGGGGGCGGACATCGTGGCGATCGGCGACGGGAACGGGGTGCGGATCACGGGGGTGGGCGACGCGGCCGTGGGGCAGCGGGTGTTCCGCAGCGGCAGCACCACCGGCCTGCGCGACGGCGAGGTGACCGGCCTCGACGCCACGGTCAACTACCCGGAGGGCACCGTCTCGGGCCTGATCGAGACGAACGTGTGCGCCGAGTCCGGCGACAGCGGCGGCCCGATGTTCTCGGAGGGCGTCGCGCTCGGCGTCACCTCGGGCGGCAGCGGCGACTGCACGACGGGCGGTACGACGTTCTTCCAGCCGGTGACGAAGGCGCTGGCTCAGCTCGGGGTGCAGCTCGTCGTGGCGGCGCCCTCGGACGGCGCCGGCGCCGCACGCAACGGTGCCCCGCCGGCGCCGTCCGAGGGCTCCCCCCAGCCGTCCTCGTCGCCGACACAGGCCGCGGTGGCCCCGGGTTCGGTCACGCCGGGCTCGACCACGCCGGTGACGGGCGGCACGGCGGCCGTGTCACTGGCGGCGCGGCTCACCGATCCGCGCAACATCGGCCCCGGCCTGCTGGTGATCGCGGGCAGTCTGGTGGCGCTGGTGGCCACCCGGTACATCCGGGCGGAGCAGGACCGCAAGGCGTACCAGCGGCACTACTCGGCGAACTGGGGGTGAGGTGACGTCGGACACGGCGGCGTGGCCGGACAACGAGAAGGGCACCCACGCGGGGTGCCCGGACGGTGTAGCGGGTGGGGAGGTGCGAGGCGGAAGGCCCCGCGGCCGGAGGGCTGTCAGGCCGCCTCGACCGATTGCGGGGCCACGGCGGCCCACTCCAGGACGAGCCGCCGGTACTCCTCGCGCTGCTCGCCCGTCAGTGTCCCGCCCGACCGGAGCCACAGGGCCCTGATCTCCTCGTTGACCTCTGCGGCCGATCGCTCGGAGAGGGGTTCAACAGTGGTGGACATGGTGTGAATCTTACGGGGCCCGAGGTGAAGGCACCGTGAGTAATACACGAATTAAACGGACAAAACGGACGTGTCACTGATCACGTCCGTCTGCCCGTGTGCGACCGTCCCGCTCGCTGTCAGGTGCCCGGCTTGCGGCCGTACACGAAGACGTCGTCGCCGGTCTTCAGCATCGACCAGTAGGTCTTCGCCGCGGTCCTCGTCATGTTGACGCAGCCGTGCGAGCCGGGCGGGTTCCACATGCTGACGCCCACCGAGTGGAAGGCCTGGCCGCCGTCGAAGAACTGGCTGTACGGCATCGGCACGTTGTAGATGCTCGACACGTGGTCGATGTTGCGCCAGTAGACCTTCTTCAGGCCGGTGCGGGTCTCGTAGCCGTTGCGTCCGGTGCGGACCGGGACCGGCCCGTAGACCAGGCGGCTGCCGTCCTGGATCCAGCTGATCTGGAGCGTGAGGTTGACGCAGGCGATGCGGCCCTTGTTGGTCGGGCACTTGCCCGCCTTGTTGGGCGTCCTGCCCACCGCCTTCTGCTTGTTCATGAGATCCATCACACCCCAGGTGACGGGTCCCGCGTAGCCGATGTTCGGCCTGATGCCGTGCTTGTTCTGGAAGGCCTGGACGGCCTTGCAGTCGGTCGACGACTGCCTGCCGTCGACCGGCCTGCCGAGGAACTTCTCGACCTGCTTCTGATACGGCCCGGCCTGCGTGGTGCAGCTCGCGGCCTGTGCGGGCGCCGCGCCCAGCGCGAGCGTCAGCGGCGCGATCAGCCCCGCGACCCCCAGAGCGACTGCCCCTCGTCTGCGTATCTCCCCCATGACTGCCACTGCCCTCTCCCTGGCCCGAATTCCGGCGACTCCACCCACTAGACCCGTCGGCGGGGGCTTCGGTTGCAGGGCAGAACAGTACTGTGACGAAACCGTGAATCCTCCCCCTCGGGCGCTGGGGGATTTCCGGCTCGGGCTGCCTCCTGCAGCGCTCCAGGAGGTTCTGCGTCCATCGGCACCAGCCGGGTCGAGACCGGTCCGCGGCAGAGGCTCCACGGTCGCGGACACCACCAACGAGCAGCACCAGTGCCCCAGGGGGCGCCACCACGATGCCCGGCCAGGTGCAGCCGGCCCTCCCCCAGCCGGAACCCGGAAGACCTACCGACGTTGTCGGCCGACGTCAGGACGTCGCACCGGTGGACCGCTCACCGGTACCCGGTCGTGTCCGCCGGCTTCCCCGCGTCCTGGACCTCCACGAGGTAGCGCCAGGCGTCGGGGCGGCTGCCGTCGAGGTCGGTGAAGCCGTACTCGGCGGCGAGAGCGCCGCTGGACAGCGACTGCCCGTTCCTGCGGGCCACTTGTGGGTCGGCGGCGAGGGCGGCGACGGCACGGCCGACATAGCGGGGCGTCTCGGAGATGGCGAAGTGCGGCACCTTGTCGAGGGCGTCGCGCCAGTTGTCCTCGCGCACCCCGAACTGTTCGAGCATGATCTCGGAGCGCAGCCAGCCGGGGGTGAGCGCGAGGGCGGTGGCGCCGCGCGGGCCGAGTTCGTGGGCGAGGGCGAAGGCCATCCGCAGGACGGAGGACTTGGCGAGGTCGTAGAAGAAGCTCACCCGGTAGGTGTCTCGGTTGTACTCGGCGGTGCCGTCGGTCATCTCGACGACCAGGCCGCCCGGCCGGCGCAGCAGGAGCGGCAGGGCGTGGTGGCTGGTGATCGCGTGCGTCTCGACGGCGAGGCGCAGCAGCCGCAGGCCCTTGTCGAGGTCGTGCTCCCAGACGGGGGCGTCCCAGGCGAAGAGGTTCTCGCCGCCCCAGATGTCGTTGACGAGGACGTCGAGCCGGCCCTGCTCGGCGGCGATCCGGTCGACGAGCGCGCGGACCTGGACGGGTTCGAGGTGGTCGGTGGGGACGGCGATGCCGTGGCCGCCCGCCTCGGTGACCAGGTCGGCGGTGTCCTCGATGGTCTCGGGGCGGTCGTACTCGGAGCGGCGGGCGCGGGTGGTGCGGCCTGTGACGTAGACCGTCGCGCCGGCCGCACCCAGTTCCACGGCGATGCCGCGCCCCGCTCCCCGGGTCGCCCCGGCGACCAGGGCGACCCTGCCTTCCAGCGCGGCGTTTCCTGCCGACGGACCGGACATGTGCGACCTCCTGTGGTGTTCCTTCGATGCCTTCGTCGAGGATCACGCGGAAGCCGGACATCTCCTGTCACCTTTTCCGGCGAGGTGACGTTTTCCTGCCGCGTCACCCGGCCGGCCCAGGGGCCCGCCGGGCACGGCGCCGGTCAGTGGCCCCGCGTGATCCACTCGTGGAGGTGGGGGGCCTCCGCGCCGATGGTGGTCGGGTCGCCGTGGCCGGTGAGGACCTTCGTCTCGGGCGGGAGGGTCAGGAGGCGGTCGCGGATGGAGTCGATGATGGTCGGGAAGTGGGAGTAGGAGCGGCCGGTGGCGCCGGGACCGCCCTGGAAGAGGGTGTCGCCGGTGAACAGGACGCCGAGCCCCGGCTCGTACAGGCAGACCGCGCCGGGCGCGTGGCCGGGCGTGTGCAGCACGGTGAGGTCGGCGCCCGCGGCCTCGATGACCTGGCCGTCGGCCAGGTGGGCGTCGGGGTCGCGGTCGGGGTGGGTCATCTTCCACAACGGCAGGTCGTCGGGGTGCAGCCAGATGGTGGCACCGGTCGCGTCGGCGAGGGCGGGTGCGGCACCGATGTGGTCGTTGTGGGCGTGGGTGCACACGATGGCCGTCAGCCGGCGGTCGCCGACTGCGGCGAGGATGGCTCCGGCGTCGTGAGCGGCGTCGATGACGACGGCCTCGTGGTCGTCGCCGACGATCCAGACGTTGTTGTCGACGTCCCAGGTGCCGCCGTCGAGGCTGAACTGCCCGGAGGTGACGAGGCGTTCGATGCGGGCGGCCATCACAGCACCACCACCGAGCGCAGCACGTCACCGTGGTGCATCCGCTCGAAGGCCTTCTCGACCTCGTCGAGCTGGATGGTCTCGGAGACGAACGCACCGAGGTCCAGACGGCCTTGCAGATGCAGGTCGATGAGCATGGGGAAGTCGCGGGAGGGCAGGCAGTCGCCGTACCAGGAGGACTTCAGCGCGCCACCGCGTCCGAAGACGTCCAGCAGCGGCAGTTCCAGCTTCATCTCCGGCGTGGGCACCCCGACCAGCACGACCGTGCCGGCCAGGTCGCGGGCGTAGAAGGCCTGCTTGTACGTCTCCGGGCGGCCCACCGCCTCGATGACGACGTCCGCGCCGAAGCCGCCGGTCAGCTCGCGGATCGCCTCGACCGGGTCCGTCTCCTTGGAGTTGACCGTGTGGGTGGCGCCCATCGTCCGCGCGGTGGCGAGCTTGCGGTCGTCGATGTCGACGGCGATGATCTTCGCCGCGCCGGCCAGGTTCGCCCCGGCGATGGCCGCGTCGCCGACCCCGCCGCAGCCGATCACGGCGACGGTGTCGCCGCGGCCGACCTTGCCCGTGTTGATCGCCGCGCCGATGCCGGCCATCACGCCGCAGCCCAGCAGGCCGGCGACCGCCGCCGAGACGGACGGGTCGACCTTGGTGCACTGACCGGCCGCGACCAGCGTCTTCTCGGCGAAGGCCCCGATCCCGAGGGCCGGGGACAGCTCCTGCCCGGTCGAGGCGAGCGTCATCTTCTGCTTCGCGTTGTGGGTGTCGAAGCAGTACCAGGGGCGTCCGCGCAGACAGGCCCGGCACCGGCCGCACACGGCCCGCCAGTTCAGGATGACGAAGTCGCCGGGGGCCACGTCGGTGACGCCCGCGCCGACGGACTCCACGACGCCGGCCGCCTCGTGGCCGAGCAGGAAGGGGAAGTCGTCGTTGATCCCGCCCTGCTTGTAGTGCAGGTCCGTGTGGCACACCCCGCAGGCCTGGATCTGCACCACGGCTTCCCCGGGTCCGGGATCCGGCACGACAATCGTCTCCACCCGCACCGGTTCGTTCTTCCCCGGTGCGATCACTGCGCGCACTTCCTGCGCCATGGTGCTGTTCCTTTCGTCGGCGGCCACCGTCCGCCTTCGACCCTACGCGTGACTGATCGGTAGCGGACGCACGTCGGGCCAGGTCACCGCCCGCGAGGCGGTCCCCGGCCGGGCCCCGGGAGCGTCGACGTAGCCTGAACGCCTTAGACCCCCCATTTGCCGGTCGGTCTCAACCCGACCGCCATCGAGGAGCCTCGTGAGCATCGCAGAGACGGCCGCCGTCCAGCCCCCGTGGCGGCAGCTGCTCGGATACGTCAGACCGCACCGCTGGACGCTGCTGGCGGGGGCGCTGCTCTCGCTGGTCACCGGGGCGACCGGGCTGTTGCTGCCGCTGGTGGCGCGCGGGCTGATCGACGATCTGTCCCACGACCGGGCTATCACCGGCGCGTTGGTGCTGCTGTCGGTCCTGGTGATCACCAACGCGGCGGTCGGCGCGCTGGGTTCGTACGTGCTGCGCCGCACGGCCGAGTCGGTGGTGCTGGGCGCGCGCAAGGCGCTGTCGTCGTATCTGCTGCGGCTGCGGATCGCGGCGGTGGACCGCAGCGAGCCCGGTGACCTGATGGCCCGCATCACCTCGGACACGACCCTGCTGCGGGAGGTCACCACCGACTCGCTGGTCGGGCTGGGCACCGGCGGGCTCACCCTCGTCGCGACGGTCGTGCTGATGGGGGTCGTGGACCCGGTGCTGCTCGGGGTCACCCTGGCGGTGATCCTGGTGGCCGGCACGGTCATCGGGGTGATCGTGCCGCGCATCAACCGGGCCAGCCGCCGGGCGCAGGACGCGGTCGGGGTGATGGGCGCCTCGCTGGAGCGGGTGCTGGGCGCGCTGCGCACGGTGAAGGCGGCGGGCGCCGAGGACCGTGAGGAGAAGGCGCTGCACGCGGCGGCGGAGGACTCCTGGCGGCAGAGCGTGTCGGCCGCCAAGTGGTCGGCGGCGGCGGGCAACACGGCCGGGCTGGCGATGCAGACCGCGTTCATCACGGTGCTGGCGGTGGGCGGCGCGCGGGTCGCCACGGGCGCGATCGACATCGCGACCCTGGTGGCGTTCCTGCTGTACGTCTTCTATCTGATGTCGCCGATCCAGCAGGTCATCGGCGCGGTCGTGCAGTACCAGGCCGGTTCGGCGGCGCTCAGCCGCATCCAGGAAACGCTGCTGCTGCCCGCCGAGCCGGCGTCCGGCCCCGCGCCGCTGCCCTCGCCGACGGCCGAGCCGGCCTCGCTGGCCTTCACCGGCGTCCGCTTCCGGTACGCCGACGACCTGCCGTACGTCCATCACGGGGTGACGTTCGACGTCCCGCCGCGCGGCATGACCGCGTTCGTCGGCCCGTCCGGCGCCGGCAAGACCACGGTGTTCTCGCTGATCGAGCGGTTCTACGACCCGGACGCCGGGGCCATCACCCTCGACGGCCGGCCGCTGCCGGAGTGGGAGCTGGGCGCGCTGCGGTCCGCGATCGGCTATGTCGAGCAGGACGCCCCCGTGCTGTCGGGGACCCTGCGCGACAACCTGCTGCTGGGGAACGCGGAGGCCGACGAGGACAGCGTGCGGCGGGTGCTGAAGACGACCCGTCTCGACGCGCTGGTCGGCGGGCTGCCGGACGGCCTCGACACGCTGGTCGGGCACCGCGGGACCAAGCTGTCCGGCGGGGAGCGCCAGCGGGTGGCGATCGCCCGCGCCCTGTTGCGCAGCCCGCGGCTGCTGCTCCTGGACGAGGCGACCTCCCAGCTGGACGCGGTGAACGAGGCCGCCCTGCGCGACACCGTCGCGGACGTGGCGCGGACGACGACCGTCCTCGTGGTCGCGCACCGGTTGTCGACCGTCACCTCGGCCGAGCGGATCGTCGTCATGGAGGCCGGGCAGGTCCGTGCGGTGGGCACGCACCGTGAGCTGGTGGCGGCCGACCCGCTCTACGCCGAGCTGGCGGCGACCCAGTTCCTGGCCACGGCGGGCTGAACGCGCGTGGGGGCCGCCCGGAGTCCGGGCGGCCCCCACGCGGGAGCGGTGAACGGGTCAGGCCTCGATGGCCGGGAGCAGCCCGGTGACGGGGGCGACGAGGTCGGTGACCTGGTGCAGTTCGTTCAGCTGCTGGAGCCGGCTCACCTGGTTCAGTTCGCCCAGCCGGCCCGAGACCGGCGGCAGTTCGCCGCGCTGCCCGGCGGGGATCTGCGCCTCGGCGAGCGAGTCCAGTGCGGTGATCGGGTTCAGCTTGCCGGCGGCCGGGGCTTCGGCGGCGCTCGCCAGGGGCGCGGCGAGGCCGGTGACCCCGACGGCGAGAGCGGCGACGGCGACGATGCGACGAGTGGAGATCATGCCCGGAGCAACGCGCCGGACCACCCCGCGGACACGGGTACGGGGCACCGCTCACCCGACAGGCGCAGCACGCGGTCCGCGCTTGCCGAGCGCGGCCCCGCGGAGGAGTCTCTAAGGGTGAGGGCCCGCCGGGCCGTTCCCCTCGGCCCGCGGTCCTCGAAGGAGGTCACCATGGGCACCGCGACAGGCTTCGACACCGAGACCCTGCGCAGAGCCGTAGAAGGCGACACACCGGAGACGCTGCTCTCGCTGTACGCGGACGACGCGGAGATGCGCGTCGTGGACCACAACAGCCAGCCCAGCCGTCCGACGGTCCTGCACGGCCGGGACAGGATCGCCGAGATGCTCGCCGACGTGTACAGCCGCGACATGACGCATCACCTGGAGGACTGCGTCGTCCAGGGCGACCGTGCCGCCTTCAGCGAGTCCTGCGAATACGCGGACGGCGTCCGCGTCCTGTCCGAATCGATGATCACTCTGCGCGACGGCAAGATCGTCGAGCAGACGATGATCCAGGCGTGGGACGAGTAGAGGGAAGATCGCCACCGGGTTCGGCTCGCACATCGCGCGAAAGTCGCGCATCCCGCGAAAAAGGCCCGTCCCGTTCCCCGCGGTCGCATACTTGCCGTCGTGAGAGTGGCGATCATGACGGCCGGGTCCCGGGGCGATGTGGCCCCGTTCACCGGGCTGGGGCACGCGCTGGTGCGGGCGGGGCACGAGGTCACGCTGGTCACGCATGAGCGGTTCGCGCCGCTCGTGGTGGGGTCGGGGGTGGGCTTTCATCCGGTGCCGGTCGATCCGCGGGCCGAGCTGGAGTCGGAGCGGGGGCGAGGGCTGCACCGCAGTTCCACGGGCGTGGGCAAGCTGGTGCGGGTGGCGCGGCTGGCGCGCGCGGTCGTGGGGCGGGTGACGGACGATCTGGTGGCCGCCGCCCGCACCAGTGACGTCCTGCTGCTGTCCGCCTCGGTGGCGCCGCTCGGGCACGTCATCGCCGAGGGGCTGTCGCTGCCGAGCCTCGACCTGGCCCTCCAACCCGTCGCCCCGACACGGGAGTTCGCGCCGCCGATGCTGGGCGGCGGCTCCTGGGGCGGGGTCGCCAACCGGCTCACCGGGCACGGGGTGGAGTGGGCCGTGGAGCAGGTCTTCGCCCCGGCCCTGCCGGGGGTCCGTGCCCGGCTGGGGCTGCCCGCCGGCCGTCGGGTGGGCCTGCGGCGGGCGGGGCCCGTGCTGCACGGCTTCAGCCCGCGGCTGGTGCCCCGGCCCCGCGACTGGCGGCCGGACCTCGCCGTCACCGGTTACTGGTGGCCCTACGACGGTGCGCAGCGGCTTCCGGCCGGGGTGCGGGAGTTCCTCGACTCGGGGCCGGCGCCGGTGTTCGTCGGCCTGGGCAGTGCGACCGTGCCCGATCCGGGGCGGCTCAGCGGTGAGATCGTGAGCGGCCTGCGGCGGGCGGGGCTGCGGGGTGTGATCC